>JARGFS010000150.1 GCA_029211095.1 bacterium
ACAGTTGGACTTTTCAATCTGACCAGAGTTGTGAATCTTCCGGAAGTCGGCATCGGCAGTGTGACAGCCAAAACAAAGCGAGGGCAATGATTCGATCAACAGTTTTTCTCCTCCCGCGGCATGTACATTGTGACATGATTGACACTCACCCGAAGCTACCGGTTCATGAACGACTGTGTCTGCAGTCCATTTGGCAACCTGGGCGTGGCACTTCTGACACAGAAGAGGTTGTTCTTCGTTTAAAAGGCTGGAATGGGCTGAACTGTGCGGTTGGTGACACTCCCGGCAGGAACTTGTTGTCCCGGATATATGAGGCGATGGACTTGCCAGGTCGTCTGCCTTGTCATCATGACAGGTCAAGCAGAGAGTCTTTGATTCTTCAAGCAGCAAGCTGGCATGTTGCGATGCATGCGGATTGTGGCAACCGGAACATTCGCCCGCTTCAACCGGAGCATGAATCTTGTCACCCGATGGGAGTTCCTCCATATCGGTGTGGCACTGGTAACAGACAGCCGGTTCATCAACAGAGACTATCTGAGCTCTCGATATAACCACTGACGCCAGTACGACAAGACTGCAGGTGATTAGTTGTTTATGCATTACTTTCCCTCCGTCGCTTTGGAGTGACAGAGACTACAGTCTCCGCCTTCAAATGGACTGTGCTTAGTCTCATGCATAAAGCTCTCTTCCGTGGCGGCGTGAGGATCATGGCACTTTCTACAATCGAGCAATGATCCGGACAACTGCAGGTGCTTACTCTTAAAGTCCGAGTCTTCTCCGTCGTGACAATCGAGACACATTTCCGGGACAGCTTTCTGAGTAAGACGTTCATGCTCACTCATGTGTGGCTGATGACAATCCAGGCAGGTTCCTTCGTCTACCGGTACGTGCACTGTTTCTGATTCCAACTTGTTGGCCAACTCGGTGTGACAGGAGAGACAAAGACGTTTGGGCTGATCCAGCAGAAATGAGGCGATCTTACCTCCATGAGGCTGATGACAAGCATTGCAGTCTCCATTACGCACCGGTTTATGACTGGAGACTGCTGCCAACGAGGACTCGGCATAGTCCTCATGGCAATCGCCACAGATTTTGTTGGTCTTTTTAGTAAGGAGATGGGAAAAGTCTGAGGCATGCGGCTGATGACAGGTACTGCATTCATTCTCTTCATACGGGGGATGAAGAGCAAATTCCGGTGATTCATCAAACAAAGGAGTATGACAGTCGGCACAGATTGCATCTTTCTCCTTCCGCAACAACTGACCATGTTCTGAATTGTGCGGGTCATGACACTTGTTGCAGTCTCCGGTCTTCAGTGGAAGATGCACCGAAGCTTTGTGGAGCGACTCCGACAATGTTTCGTGGCATTCACCACATAGATCAGCCCGATTAGTCCTGGTCAGGGCCAGGTGATCGGAACCATGGGGGAGGTGACAATCAATACAGGCGCCTTCCGCAAAAGGAGAGTGAATTGAGACGTCTGTATCGGTGGATATTAACTCTTCATGACAACTCAAACAAAGATTGTTTACTTCCTGGCTTAGAAGCCCAGTTCCGCTCTTGCCGTGTGATGTATGACACAGGGTGCAATCATCTCCCACCGGCTTGTGACGGGACAGCTTGCTCATTTCTCCTGCAATATCATCATGACAACTGACACAGAGTGTAGATGGCTGCTCAACCAGCATCGCCTTCTCAACTGAACCATGCGGACTGTGACAATCAAGGCACTGGCCGGCAGCTACCGGAGCATGAGAGTCTTCGCCCGCAATTTCGTCAACATCATGGCAGTTCAGACAAAGCGCTTCGGCATCATCCGTGAGGGCAAATGGATTCTCGCTACTCGCGTCCTCATGGCATGATCCGCAGTCACCATCTCCAACCGGGCTGTGAAAAGTCTCCATCAATAAATGCTCGGAGCCGGATGAGTGAGGTGCATGACAGTCCATACAATTGGCATCGGCTACCTGATAGCCGCCGTGGGCAGTCAAGAAGGTATTGTCATCATAGTCGTGGCAGGACGCACAGAGTTCCTTTATTGGAGAGGACAAAAGGCGGTCATTTTCTGACCCATGATTTTCATGACAGGAATTACACCCATCAAGCAGAGGGGCATGTACAAATTCCCGCTCAAACGCGCCGCGGTCATGACAATTGTAACAAAGCTCTTGAGGATCTGATTTCAGTAGCCCTTTGTGATCGGAGGCATGAGGATTGTGACACTCAAGGCACTTGCCATCGTCTACCGGTTTGTGCATTTTGGAATGCTGGAGTCCGATTGTCTCCTCGGCATGGCAATCGGTGCAAAGGTCAACTCCGCTGGACTTTAGTCGCAAGGCGCCAATCCGGCCGTGCGGTTTGTGGCATGTCCCGCATTCCTTTTCCTGGAACGGCTTATGTCGGTTGGAACCTTCAAAGCCGGAAAGCAGGTGGCAACTCTCACAGTTGGCCGACTTGGAGAATCGGCTCCCTTTCTTGACTTGAGCCATCAGTGATACTGAGCCCAGAATAAACAATGCCAGTGACATCAACAGGACAAGCGCGATTGATCTCCTGTGCGGGCAGAACGATTTTCCGCGCTCAAAGACAGACTTGAGCGGGAGGTCCTTCTCTGAAAATCCAAATTCTCTCATGAGTCTGAATCAGCTCCAAAGTAAGCGTCTATGTTGTCGTCAAAGTACTTGATATCTGAATGTTCCTTTAAAGTTGCCAGAACATCATCGAGCATTCGGGTGAACTCACGTTGGAACATTATCTCCCTGATCTGCATATCCACTTCCTCAATAGATTTCAGTTTCCCCGGTCGCCTGTCTCGAACTTTGAAAATTACCCAACCAGTAGTCAGCGCCAGCGGATGAGTGTATTCACCAACGGCCAGACTGTCAAGCTGCGCGGAGATTTGTTCTGGATACTGATCGGCTTTCATCCATGCATCCTCATTATGAACGACTCCATCGGTCATCCCCAGTTCCTTTTTGACATATCCAAAATCGGCCCCTTCACTCAGCCTCTCCATGGCGATCTTAGCAGTCTCCTCATCCTTAAGTTGCAGATCGTAGAGACGGATTTCACCAGTCTCACGGAATTGCTCGGAATGCTCCTTGTAGTACTCAGTAAATTGATCTCTATTGAATTCGATTTTGCTGACCACATTTTCCTGAAGGTACTCTTCGATCATAAGACTATCAGCAGTTTTCCGGACTTTCTCAAGTACCCTGGGATCTTCGGTTGTGCGAAGCGACTTGGCAGCGGCGTTCAGAACTATTTGTTCAGACGTCTCAGAAATTGCCAACTGAAGAATCTCCCTGAATGATTTATCACTGGCATTCATAGCTTTGTGGGAGATTTTGCGGCGAAGCTCGTTTTCAGTGAGTCCATCAAAGTCGGAAGCGCTAATCAAGGGACGGTCACTCCCCTCCAAAAACTCACTCCGAAAGACCAAGGCTGAATCATTTTGAATATCCTGTAGAACCAACGAATCTATCCTGACAGCGCTGGCCTGAGTCAGACTGTCAATCAATTGTTCCCAGGCAATCAGGCGGTGTTCTTTATCGAGAGCTCTTTTGATGCCGTCCAATAATGGGGGTAGTTCAGTAGTATCAGCCGACACACGTTCATCAACCCGAATAATCATACAGGCATCCTTATATGGAAAGGGCTGACAGATTTCGCCCACTTCCAGATTTTCCACCCGTTTCTGTGTCTGAGGATCGACAGTGATCCAAAAACGAAGGCTTTGAGCCCCGCCCAAATATCTCCTGGTATCGAGTGAAACAGCTTTGGCCAGACTGTCCATAGGAGTACCACTGGTAATCATCTCGGCATAATTGGCCACCGTTTCACAATCAGCAGAAGCGAGTGTTCTGAGCTTCACCTTGAAATAGTTCCTGGTGAAATAATCCCGGATATCTTTATCGGATATGCTTGAATCATAGGAAAACGCCTCCCGGACATAGACGTTTCGGGCCTCCCTCATTCGTACCTCGTCTAAGCTCTCTATGATCTGATCTTCGGTGTCCATTCCAATAGCAACAGCCTCCTGGATTATCAACCTGTCATTGACAAGCTTATTTATCAGGATGGAGTAGTCAAAGGAATCGCGCTTGTCCGGTGCGATGGTCCTGTGCATCTTGACTAACTGCTGATCTACATCGGTCGTTGAGACTGTATCGTCATTAATCACCACCAGCGGAACCAGTTCGTCAGCCAAAACCGGTTCGGCAGTGAATGTCGCGAGAAATCCGACTGCTATAAACATAAGAACATAAATGGTCCGAACTCTGCTGTTCATTGGCTGCTTGTACATTGAGTGGTCCTTCATTTTTACTTGGCTCCGTTTTCTACCAGGCTCTTCTCGAAATAGTCCTGCATCTTCTTTAGCGCTCTGGGAGCCAGTTTCCCCATTGCATAGTAACGTCCCATTCCAAAAACCGTCTCGAATTGATCACCATCTATATCACTCTCAAAAGTAGCGACAACCAAACCACTCTGGCTGTCGCAAACACGAGTTCCAAAAACTAACTCCGGTGTCGAACTGGTCAAAAGCCCGGAGGCAGGTTTGAACAGATCAACCTCACCGGTAAGGATATACAAGATTCCAAGACTGTCATACAACAATCTGGATCGTCTCAGATCTATCCCACCTACTGCGGGGCCGCCATTCTTCTGAAACAGCTGTTGAATTGCGCCCGGCTCGACAACCTGATAACCGTTATTGACCAGATCGCTCACCAGCCAATTGGCTACAATCATGCCCGCCCGACGGTTTCTGCTGGTATTGTCCAATGGAATTACAGCCCACCGTCCGCCCCCAGAGACATTACTGCGCGCAGCCTGTTTCTGTAGACTCTCAAGCAACTGCTTGACGGCATTGGCCGCGACCAACTCAACAAGCTTATCAATATCCTCAACAGTACCAACATCAAACAACCTGGTATAGTCGTGGCCCGAGGCGGAGACAGAAACAGCAGATTTGATTAGAACATCATCACCTGAAAGTAACCGCAATGACAGAGAAAACTCCGGTATGTCCATATCTCTGATGAGATCAATTGAACCGACCAACATATAATCCACAGCCAACTCATCCCTTAATAACCGCGCATCTCGAATTGAGAGACTTCCTCTGCTCCTTATACGATGTTCTCTCAAAAACGGCCGAATCTGCTTGGTTGAGACGAAGTCAATTCCCGATCCCTCCAGCGCCAACTGCATCTGCTCCACGACATATTGATACTTAACATCGGAATCAGTTAGATTCTCCAGGGGAAGAACGGCTACTTTCCCTATGGCCGCCGGAAGCGACTGGTCCGTAACCTCGACCGTGCGAGCAGGTGATGCTGTCGCCAAGATCAAGAGAACGAGGCAATATTTAGTCGCGGTTGAAGACTTCATAACACGCCATCAGTCTATCAAGGTAGAAAGGGCTTCCCCAACGCATTCCCGCATGACATCACTGGCGGATTTCTCCCCCGTCCCAAACAGTCGGGAAAAGAAACCACGACCTCCGGAAGTGTTAGTAGCAGACCAGACTGTCTCACCGGATTCCGCGTCAACAAGGCGGACGACCAAGGAAGCTGTGTGAGTCTGCACTGAGCCGCTGCGCGAGGTTGAGCTTTCATTGACAGAACCAAAAAATAGGCCCTGCACTTTCAGTTTCTGGCCCACGGCCTTGATTTGTTCCTTGGTCAACTCCCCGGTCCGGACCGCGGCAACCGACCCGAGTACCTCTCCCACTTCACCCGGCTCAATAACCTCAAAGCTCTCCGACGCTAACAACTCAGAAATGAAGAAACGGGTCGCTCGAGAGGCAGCTCCCTGAGTATTGGACAGGTTCTCAAATGGAATAACGGCTACCCGCTCAACATAGCCAAAGTTGAATTCCGGATGCAGGAATACGGTTGGTCTCATACCGCCACAACCGGCAATCCCGGCAATAATGAGCGTCAGGCAAAGAAAATCTTTGGCTTTCCAAAGTGTCATTCATCAGGCTCCATTTTTAGAAACTCGAGCGAAGACCAAACTGAAGCGAACTGCTTTGATCTCGGCCTATCTGACTAAAGTTGTTGTCAATATAGCTCAAGAATGAACTAATCTGACTATTAATTTTGTAATACGCGCTGAGATTTGTTCGATCCGTTGTTGACTGATCACTGTTTATTACTGTGGAGTACAATCCGCTCACGGAAATGGAATTGCTCATCCTCCAATTGCCGGAGAGATCAGCTGACTGGTAATGGTATCCGCCTCGCGCCCAGTTCATTCCCCCCTGGATATTTATCTGTGGGGTCAGGCGCCACTGGAAAGAAGCGGTATAGGTATCTTTGGTTAACTGGTCTCCGGATTCTGAGATTGTAGTCTGGAGGTTGTCATAAGAAAATGTTGTATTGATTGTCCTGGTCAGCTGACCATCAAATGAGATTTGTCGATTCCAACTATTTGACGTTTGGTCAATCGGGATTGTCCTATTTCGAGCATACGAAGTCCCCATCCTCACGGTTAGACTTGACACCGGTTCTCCGCTTCC
>JARGFS010000151.1 GCA_029211095.1 bacterium
TCAGTCGATTTTGATGGCCAGCATTCCCCAAACCTATTTCACGTTATTATCTCTAGCACAATTGGCAATACGTGGCCTTACAGAAGATGCCCAGACATGCGCAAGAAAAGTATTCGAGACAATGATCCATATTATGTATATAAACCATACAGAAGAAGAGAAAGACAAAAGGGCAAAGCAGTTCTTGGCGTTTGGTACTCTGAAGAACTATAGTCAGCTGAAGCAGGTCCAGAAGCACCCGAAATACTATTCGGATGAGATACGTGACTGGTACTCTGAGAATGAAGTCCTGTTGAAGGAGAACTACCAGCGTGATAAGGTGCTATTTGAACAGAATGCAAAGGGAGAAGTGTTGAGAGATTACTTTCGTTCGTGGACTGGAAAAAACTTTATGGAAATGATGGTAGACGTTAAGCAGGATAGTGCCATTGTGAGGTATGCGATGTATTGTGGCTCAGTCCATTTCTCTGTTTACGACATAATTTGCCACATAGATCAAGAAAATGGAGTTGTTCGCACAGGGCAAAACCAAACTGTAGTACCATACCTATTGCATGAGGGAGGAAGAATCGGCGGGCAAATAATAGAATTCGCATCGAATGAGTTTGATCTGGATTTGAAAGGGCGGCTAAAGGAGATCGGTAAGATGGGCGCAGAACTAGATCGGGAACTGAGGGAGAGAGCAGAAGCAGAGTAGAGCAGAACAGAACCCTTTAGCGGTTCTGCCATTACCAATTGTCGAGCTTTCGTAGGTCGGCGTTCCGCCGTCCGCCACTGGCGGACAAGAAACCCGACATTCCTGGATTCCCCGCTTTCGCGGGAATGACTTGCACGCTAACACCGGGTGTCCCTCCCGACTCCACAAATACCACCAATGTAGGTCGGCGTTGATCTACTTCACTGCCGAATTGCTCCTCATGTCATCTCGAGCTTAGTCGAGAGATGGCTCGACAGAGCTATCAATTCACTGAAAGCGCAAAACTCAATTCCTGCGACCGATTCCGGCAGAATCTGCGTTTTTCGCGGCACTCGGGCAGATTCAATTGCCCTCGTGACGACGTAAGCTGTTGTGGAACAACGCGAAGACGTTTAGCGTTAAAGCTGGCACAGCATTTGATACTAATTGGATTACTACCAGAGGCGTGGGCCGGATCAAGTGAGGGTCCAGCCAGATGGTCTTGGCAGATTTAATGGCGGTTAACTGCCCGGATTGCCTCTGGCGGTGAGGAGAGCAAAGGTCTCAGCTTTAAGGTTGAGGCCTTACTTTTTGGTGTCGAGTTCACTGTTCCATGAAGGTCGCTTTCCCCTTTGCCTTGACGCGATCACCTTGAGACAATTCGGCCTCCAGAAAATGCAGGGTAGACCTTGAGCTGACAACTCTGGCCGAGAGCCGCACCGGGCTGTCAATATCGGCCGGGTGGAGGTAGCGAACTTCCAACCGGGCTGTCACTGCTCTCACTCCGGCTGAGAACAGACAATTGGTCATGATGCCATCCAGCAGAAGGGAAACGACACCACCATGCAGTTGATCGGGATAGCTCTGGAGGAGCGGGTGGGGATCAATTTCACAACTGACCCCGCCATCTTTCGTTTGATCCACGATGAGTCTCAGACCGAGACTGTTAGTCTCACTTCAGAGGAGACAGTCCGGGTGCTCCCGTTCACGAATCTGTGTCAACGATTCCTCGCCGTGTGTATCAGGCTCCTTTTTCTCCATTTGCTCACCGTTCCTGTCAGCCATTGGGGATTTTGTTTTTGTATACTTCGCCCAGCCAGCCGAGCCGCACTGAGTGCCTCCGTGAAAGCTCCGGGATATACGGTTTGATATCAAGCAACGGGGTTTCATCGATCATATCGACCCCTTGTACATGCAGGATCGGACCCTCAATGAACTGAAGTTTGACAATGGACAGTCCAATCGGATTAGGTCTTGCGGGCGCTCTGGTCGCAAAGAGACCCCGAGGTTGATCATCCATGGAGGGGACGATTGTCAGAGAATAGGAGAGTGATTTATGATGATGAACAAGCAGAATGATGTGTGAAAAGCCGCTTAAGTCATTTAACCCCTCCATGTACTCCGGGTACAGTTCCACCCTGCCTTTGCTTGAGGAGGAGAGTTTCGGCTGACGGGGTACGTCTTCCATCCGGGTATGTTCTGAATGAACAATTCCGATGGGACGATAAACAATGGGCAGACTATGCATCTCCATTTATTCCCTCTTATAGCAAATTGGTTTGATGCTGAAGAGTGCCATAGAGCTGCCGATCATCGGCCACCCCGGCCACTACCATGCCCGGAACCGGTTCCACGACCGAGTCCCCGGCGGCCGCCGGTTCCGCTGCCGAGACTCTTACCGGAGCCGAGTCCCAGTCCACGACCCCGGCCCGGACTGGGATCAGCCTGGTCCTGGTGCTGTCCGTGTCCGTGGCAGGCTTTGGCAGCATCTATGTCTGAGACGTTTCCTTCGCTAAGAAGATTGACAGCGGCACGGGCACTGTCGGTGGCAACGGTGAGGGTTCGTATGCCCTCTGAATTTAGCGCCTCGACCGCCCGACGGCCCATTCCGGTACAGATAACGGCCTCAATTTTATATTTGGCCAACTGAGTCATGGGGTGGCAGGTACCGTGAGAGTGGTGGGAGTTTCGGTTCTCGATCGTATCTGTCTTTTCCGTCTTGGTGTCATACAGGGTGAAATATGGAGCCGATCCAAAATGCTCATGAATTCTTGCATCCAGTCCGGTTCCGTCGCTTGTGGGTATGCATACCAGCATTATTGTTCTCACTTTCCTTTAGGTTTATTGTAATTGATGAGTTATTCAAAATTGCTTCCAGCAATTGACTGCGTCCCTGATAGAGCAACCGTTGAATCGTTCCCCTGGATATGCCCATTCGCCTTCCGGCCGCCTCCTGGTCAATCTGTTCCAGATCACAAAGCCGCATAGCTTCAAATTGATCGAGAGACAAATCCACATTGCTGACCTCTTTCATGGGGATCCCCTGTGGTTTGTAGACCCGGTCAGCTTCGTATCGACGGCAACATCTCTGTTTTCGAGGGCGGGGCAAAATCAGTCTCCTTTAGTTATGTGCGTATGCACAAAACTAATATCGGTAAGCTGCTCCAGTTTGTCAAGGGGGAACTGCAACTTGCTTGAATTAATTAGCTAACTCTGTGAGTTTGTGGAGGTTGGTGGACACATAAGTCCTTTACGCGCAGGTCCCGGAATGGTATTTTGTAAGCAATAGACATAATCCGGATAATTACCTGGCCGAGGAGTGGCTCAAAATGAAGATTCCCACAAGTGCACTGGTACCTACATTGCTGTTTTTTTGCATGACTGGTACTGCCGTAACTGACGACAGTCAGTTCGTCAGATTCAGTTGGAATGGTGCAGTAACAGGCGGCCGCTATTGTCCTAAGGTATCTATGAGCATCCCTGTCAAAATAAAGGGGGATTCGCGGACATTCTATATGCAGTTAGATACTGGTTGCGAGGGGAGTTTCCTGTATGGGGACCGCCTGGCCCAATTCGGTGTAGATATTGACTCCGGAGTGATTGATTGTCAGGTCTTCTGGTATGCGGCAGACAGCGCAATAGGCACTAGTCGGCTGGCGACCTGGTGGCGCGATGACGACCCACCAGAAGTGGATACAACGGATACTCGTTCCGTTTCGCTGGGAACGATTGGGAGCGGACTATTTCAGAATCGCATTCTCTTGATCGACTATCCAAATGAGAGATTCGCAATTTTCTCCGACACAACTCAGTTGCCGGAGCAATTGCTGTCAGGGATGAGCTTTGTACCGGCAGAAGTCGTAGGGAATATGTTTGTTATCTCGGTACGGTTGGGGGAGGACAGTCTTCACTCGGTAATGTTCGACACCGGGGCCTCGGACTTCCTTTTATTGCTTTCTGAGAATGAATGGAAGAAGTATTCCGGGTACAAGGGAGACGAGCCGGAGGTACTGAGGGACTCGGTGATTTCATGGGGAAACTACATAGCTCGCTGGCGCGCTCCTTCAAAATTGCCACTTTATTTTGGCGATCTGAGAATCGATCATCCACCTCTTGATTGCGTGCAATGGCCGACTCCCAGAGAAGATGACTTTAGACTTATGGGGAACGCCATGTTTTATGACGACTATACTATACTGTTGGATTTTGCGAATTCCCGCATGGGCATATCAAGAAACGATCCCTGACTATGATAGTAGAAGCAAAAACTGAAGCCTACACCCGCACCAGGGCCAGGTCTTTGTCCTCGGCAGGGGGGACATCGTAAGCAGGATTGGACTCATCGCTGGTCAGAGTCACTCTAACACTCGGTAGGCTTTTGTCCGATGAATAGCGAGCGGTTATCATAGCCGCCTTTTTGATGTTGTCTTCGGAGGTATCGCCGATCAAGAGGGTAATCGGAGAGCCTATCTCTACCGCTTCCAATACAAAATGATGTGGCTGCTTGTAAGCCATGATCTGGAGATTGTCAGGTTCATTCCGTCCAACGATAACTTTAGTGTTTCTGTCCAGCCGGAAGTGACGACCGACCCGAAGCAGATTGAGGTCATCGAATCCAATATGATCGGTGTGGGCCAGCAGATCGCGCAGTCGATTGGAATAGCTTTCATCGGTAAGAAGGCAGCCTGAGGCGGGGGAAGGGTAGTCTTGCAGTCCGAACTGTTCGGCCATTTCAATCTGCCGCTTTCGGCCACGACCGGAAATCCCTTCCAACTTGTCACGGTCCAGAAGTCCGCTCAACTCCGGTTCAGTAGGTTTCAATAGCTTAGCTGAAAGTGGTCTCACCAGCTTACCCTTTAGTCCGGTCTCCCGTTCGGTGAGATTCAGTTTGTCTTTAAGTTGTGACATGGGGCGCTGTCCGAGCACTTCACCGGTGAAGATGAAGTCGGCCCCAAGCATCTCCATCAACTCTTTTCCTTCGTTGAGCATCAGGATACGACAGTCAGTGCACGGGTTCATGTTTTTACCGCGACCATGTTTTGGATTCTTGACAATTTCTACAAATTTCTCGCCAAGATGCATCAGCTTGACATTGAAACCATATTTTTCGGCAGCCGGATACGGATTGGAGCCACAGGAAGAGCGGTCGCCCAGATCACAGCCAAAGTGCGTCATAAAGGTCAACGCGGTGACTTCAATATTCTGCCTAAGAATCAAAAGAACAGCCAGGGCGGAGTCGAGTCCGCCTGAAAATAGCGCTACGGCATGTCCTCGTTTCTTTTCACTACTATTGCTCAAAATCTCTCCTTATTGCGATCCTCATACACATAGTGTAAAACGGCTGTGGGACCTGTTTGTTTGAGTCGAATAGCTATTTTTTGTCGCAATGTCAAGCATCCGTTTTGCTTGACGGAAGATACAAACGGGGCTACCATTGTCACGAAACAGGAAAGGACGGACTTTTATATTTGGCCTGATTAACAGATTGTTGAAGCATTTTGTCTTCCAGTGCCAGGCACTGTTTATGTTCTCAGTGCGCATGACAGCCGGAATATTTACGCGCCGGTTGTATTTTAGCGAGACGATGGAACAGATGTACCTGATTGGCATTGGCTCTATGTTCCTGATCATCCTCACCGGGATATTTGCGGGGCAGGGCTTTGCTCTGGCTTTCTCGGTTGAATTGGCCGACTTTGGCGCGAAGAATTACCTGGGCCGGATCATGTCGATTTCAATTGTACGTGAATTGGGGCCGGTTTTGACCGGACTGATGATAGCCGCCCGGGTCTCCTCCGGTATTACAGCCGAAATCGGGGCCATGAAGTCATCTAACCAGATAGACGCCATGACCGCCTTTGGGATTGACCCGATGAGCAAGATTGCGGTACCGAGACTGGTCGCCCTGGTAGTCATGGTTCCGGTTTTGACCGTGTTTTGCGATGTGATCGCTCTGACTGGTGGCTGGGTCATCTCAATTTTCATCGCCCATGTCAGCAGCACCATGTACTGGGCGGCGGTGAAAGAGCGCCTAATTTTTGGAAATCTGTTCATTGGCCTGTTTAAGCCGGTGGTTTTTTCGTTTGTCATTGCGTACATCTCCTGCTACAAGGGATTTACAGCCGAAGGGGGGACCAAGGGGGTCGGGCGCGCCACCACGGAGTCGGTCGTGTTGACTTCGATCACAATTCTGATGGTTAATTTTTTCATCACCAAAGTTGTCTTCTCTTACCTCAAGGGGTACCTATGATCAAACTTGAAAACGTGAGTTTCTCATACGGGCAGAAAGAGGTACTGAGAAATGTAACTTTTGAGACCGGCGCCGGTGAGTCACTGGTTATCATGGGACCTTCCGGATCGGGCAAGTCGACTATTCTCAGGCTCCTTCTGGGCCTGGAATGCCCGCACGAAGGGAGAGTGCTGATCAATGAAGAAAACATCTGCTCCATGTCCGAAACGGACAAGCGTGAGACACGCAAAAAGATGGGGATGGTATTTCAGGATGGGGCACTCTTTGATTCGCTG
>JARGFS010000152.1 GCA_029211095.1 bacterium
TTTGACAGAACAGATTAAATATCGTAGTACAGTTCAAACTCATACGGTGTTGGCCGTACTCGAATATTGGATACTTCATTCCGCTTGATCTTTATCCAGTTTTCAAGCAAGTCCTCGGTGAAAACACCACCGGCCAGAAGATAGTCATGGTCTGACTCGAGCGCATTCAGTGCCTTATTGAGCGATGTTGGCAATTGGTGAATCTTGGCAAACTCTTCTTCCGGCAACGTGTCCAGATTTTTGTCCAGCGGCAGTCCGGGATCAATCTTGTTTTTGATACCATCGATACCGGCCATCAGCATCGCGGCAAAGGCGAGATATGGATTCATGGTACCATCCGGAGGACGGAACTCAAACCGCATCGTCTTTTTGTCCCTTTGATATCCGGGGATCCGAATACAGGCTGTCCTGTTTCCAACCGAGTAGGTACCGGCAACGGGAGCCTCAAATCCGGGGACCAGCCGCTTGAATGAATTGGTGGAGGGGTTGCTGAACGCGAGAATCGAGTCAACATGCTCCAAGATGCCGCCAATATAATAGAGGCCGACTTTGGAAAAACGTGCCCTCCCTTTGGCGTCATAGAATATCGACCCGTTTTTGTCGGCGAGGTACTGGTGACAATGGAGCCCCGAGCCCGGCTCGTTAAAAAGCGGTTTCGGCATGAAAGTGGCCGACTTCTGCATTTTGAAAGACTGGTTCTTTACAAAATATTTCACCAACATGGATTGATCGGCCATAGCCAGTAGTGAATTGAACCCGGTCTCAATTTCGTGCTGGCCTCCACCGCCCACTTCATGGTGATGGTATTTCAGTTTAACCCCTACCTGGGAGAGCATCCAGGAAATTTCGGAACGGAGATTATAGGTTCGATCCATTGGCGGCCCCACATGATAGCCCCGCTTGTACGGAATCTTGTAGCCGAGATTTTCATCATCCTGGCTTGCTGCCCAGGCAGCTTCGGTGGAGTCCAGATCGTAGAAGGCTGACTCCGGTCCCTGATGGAAATTGACTTTGTCAAAGATGTAAAACTCAAACTCCGGCCCAAAGATTGCCTGGGTTGCGGGGAGAGCTTTGGACAGGTATTTTTCTGAGGCGGCGGCGACTCGACGAGGATTGCGTGAGTAGGGAGAAATCTTGTCCGAGGCATCCATAATGTCGCCCAACATGGAAACAGTAGGTCGGTCAAAAAAAGGATCGACAAAGACCGTGTCGGCCACCGGCAATAAAATCATGTCCCCGCGCTCAATCGAAGAAAATCCCGGGAGTGAAGAACCATCCACGCCGACCCCGGTGCGGAACAGTTCGGCATTGATAGCATCGACGGGGAGTGTTATATGGTGCCAGAGTCCGACCAGATCACAGAATTTCAGGTCTAAATACTGGGCCTTGGCATCGCGGGCGGCTTTGCGAACTTTCTCAAGCGACATTCAAATTTTCCTCCAACAAACAGGTGTAGTCATCTGCTGACAAGGTAGTCAAATTCTCCAAAACGGCAAGATCAGTTGAGTTAATTTTGGAACTTGGGACACGATTTTGAATTGGAACTCATGTCCGCTGTCGGTTCCAAGTGATTGTATCCAGACTATCAAATTCAATCCAAATTGGTTTTATTTCCTGGGTATTATTGGATGACCTGGATGTTTCAGGTCTCTGAAGTTGCTTTCCGGAACGGGAGCGGGTGTACGGCAGAGCCTTTTTCTTAGCCTGATCCATTTCGGAGTAAACAGACAGGAGTAAGGCCGCGTTTACATTTTGGGTAGCTCTTTCGGCTTGCAAAACTGGAAGCCACTTAATATACTAAGATGTCTATTATATATATATGAGATGCTGGATGGGATAGCCTCATACATAGGAAGAAAACTGTTCTACTAAACAGACCAAATGCAGGGATTCACGAGGTCTGGCAGCTTGCTTATAACTATGGCGATAACATATAACCAAACGCGGAAGAATTGCCAAATGAAGGTTCTGAGTTTTTTGATTCTGTCGCTAATACTGATTTCGGGTACGGTTATGGGACAGGCGGAAGGGTATATCAGCCTGGACCATGTCGATGGAACCCTTCCAGGGGATTCGGTGCAAGTTGGGTCTAACCTGACTTTTCACTTGAGACTCACCAATAACAGTGGCGGAACCGTTACCGGTTTTACCAATGGCTTTATGCTCTATTCGCCCGATGGCGCTACCTGGCAGCAGACAACGGCTGCTGAAACAGGAGCCATCACTGACGCGATGATAAGCCAGAGATTTACGAATCTGTTCAGTGTTGATGGCGTTGGCGCCGATACTGCAGGTTTTGGCGGGTTTAAGATTTTTGAATCAGGTATCCTTGATGGCTTTGATGAAGTCACCTGGACTCTTGGCACCGGTGCAATAGGCATGGGGGATGCCGGTAAAACAATCTGTATTGACACCGCGTTTTACCCTCCTGCTTCGTTCTGGAAGTGGTCCACCACAATTGGTGACCTGTTTCCCGGTTGGTCAGGATTGCAGTGCTTAACGATAGTCGACAGCAGTTTTGTTCCGAACAGGCCTCCAATATTGGCCGCTATCGGGCAAAAGATGGTTGTTGAAGGGGATTTACTGTATTTTGACGTCTTGGCCGACGACCCGGATGGGGATACGGTGACTCTTGAAGTTTCATCCGGTCTGCCACCTTTGGCCTCTTTCGTCGATAGTGGTAACGGTCTCGGATATTTCTGGTGGCAGCCCAGCTTTGATCAGGCTGGTTCCTACAACGTGACTTTCCGCGCCACTGACCAACACGGGGCATCTGATTCAGAGATTGTCTCGATAATTGTAAATGACGTCGGCTCAAGTGGCGAGGCGTCAATTAGTCTGATTGGGGTGAATGGACTTTTGGCTCCTGACACTCTGATGGCCGGGCAGGTAATTGATTTCTACTTTGCCGCCGAAAATTTGACCGGTGACAATATGTACGGGTTTACTAACGGATTCGAGATTTACTCACCATCCGGCGCCCAATGGTCACATTCTACCGGTTCGTTTTTTGATGTTTTCAGCTCCGGGTTTGATCTGATAACGCAGGTTGATTCTTTCTCCAATAATGGAATGGGCGTTGACACTATTGGTTTTGGAGGAGCACGGTTAGCATCGGTGGGAATTCCTCATGGCTACAGCGATTCCTGCTGGCAGATTTCTATAGGCCCGATTGACTCAATTTATGTTGGGCACGAAATCTGTATTGATTCTTCCTTCTATCCTCCTGTTGGTGCCTGGCGCTGGGAATCGAGTACTTTGCCTGTTTTCCCGGATTGGGATGGTCCCCATTGTTTTGTCGTTGGAGGCGGAACAGTACAGACGCCGAGGATTGCATACGTATATCCGGATACGGCCACTCAGGGGCAGACATTGTGGGTGGAGATGACCGGCGAGAACACACATTTCTTGCACTCCTCATCCACAACCGTCCGCTTGAGCAACGGCCCCACTACAATATACGCCAATAGCTTCAATATCTTTTCAGACACCATGATGACAATGTTCTTGAACATTCCGGCCAACGCCACTACCGGAGCGTACGACATTGAGTATTTTGGCTCTTTTGAGAATGCAACTCTGATCAACGGCTTCACTGTTTATCCGGCGGGACAGCCGGAGTTGGTGGGAATTTTCCCGGATCATGCTCAGGTCGGAGATTCTCTATGGGTTGACATAATTGGGCGCAATACCCATTTCACCCAGGCTTCCAATACTTATGTCTCGCTCGTTGGGTTTGATACTATCTACGTAGAGCATCTTACTCCTTACGCTGATACCGCCATGCGTGGGCTGGTCAATGTCTATCCATACATTCGACCGGAGTATAAAATGCTCAATGTCTGGCAGGATGGGCTGCGTCTCTACAAAGACTCTGCCTTCCGAGTTGAGGATGCAGCCCCTTGCAGCCTTGGTATTCAGCCGCAGATGGTTGACTTCTATATGCTGGAGAACAGTCCACCAGACAGCCAGCTTGCATTTGTCACCTCCAATTGCATTGGTGTTAATTATTATGCCAATGATACGGTGCCCTGGTTGTCCGGGCATCCGGTTAGCGGATATACGCCTGACTCCATGTGGGTGGTGGCCGATCCGTCCGGGATGATGCCGGGGACATACGGAGGCGGCATAGATATTTATGATGGCTCTTTCAATCCGAGTTACGCTTCGGTCTACGTGCGTCTCCAGGTTATCGCGGACACCAACAGTGTGCATGATTTCAGCCTGGATCATGTGGATGGATTGAGCCCTGGCGGGAAATTACCCACCGGAGGATATGCCACATTCTATCTCAGACAGAGAAACGGAGCTTCCTCCAATATTGTTGGATTGACCAACGGCTTCTCAGTCTATTCGCCCGATGGAGCTTTCTGGAACACAACTGTCGGTGACACCACCGGGGCCAATGTTGGCGGAATGCTGGAGAACTTCTTTATTACCCCGTCCAATGTTGATGGCTTTGGAGCCGATACGATCGGCTTTGGCGGTTTCCGGTTCATTCTTCCCGGCATACCGAGCAATTTTGATGACATTGTCTACAGTATGAGAATAGGTCCGATAGATACGGTCTCCCAGGGCAAAACAATCTGTCTTGACTCTGCATTCTATCCACCCGCCGGAGTTTGGAAGTGGTCCACCGATCTTGGAGATTACGACCCATCCTGGGGCGGACCATATTGCTATGCTGTCGAAGGTGGCACAATTACTGATTCCTGCCAGCTTGAGCTCTCGTTGGACGAAGCTAATTTTATTGTCTACAACCATGAGGATCCCCCGTGTCAGTATTTGAGTGTGGGACAGGAATGCACAACCTGGACGCAGCATGACTCCTCCTGGTACAGTGTGGACTCTGTCTGGCGTTCATGGCCTGACTCCTCAAGTCTCGAAAGTGGAACCAACCAGGAGACAGCAATTCCAGTTCCCGTCCCGATTCCCGGGATGTTCTACCAGATCTGTGTTGATCCCGGACTTCTCCCGCCCGGACATTACCATGACACTCTCTGGGTATTCTCCAGCGATGCCCCCAATTATCCGGAATATCTGCTGGTCAATATGCAAATCTATCCGGACACAATGATTTGCGGAAGCAACTTTGCCGGCAATCTCATTGTGATAGACTCTTCCGGTATGATAGACACCAGTGCGATTCTGGGTGCGCGGATTGATGCAACCGACGGATATGATCCGGGTGTCGATCTCTTTGAGCTCGGCTTCCCAATGCCTCCTTATCTTCGCGTCTTTTTCCCTCATCCTGAGTATGGTTTGATGGAGGAAGGGCTAAGGGCGGATTACAGGTCCTGGATCAGAGTTGGCTGTAAAACCTGGCCTTTGGTTATTGACAAACCGTTCCCGGGTGATGTTTCCATTCACTTGAATCTATGGGACCCGAATACAACGGCTGACTATAATTTCAATTTGCGTAACAGCAATGGCCAGTTGCTCATGGCCGATATTGACATAAACCACTACACCTACTTCTCCATGGGGGGACCAAGTGAGTTCATTATTGAGGCTTGCTGTAGTCCAACCAGTTGCACACCAACTTACTTCACCAATTATGTGGAGACCGGTAAATCCTATTCCTATGTTCTGAACCGTCCGCCAATCTGCGGTGGTTTGGAAAGCGGGGATGAAATTGGTCTCTTTGACAAGCAAAAAGGCCTGTTGGTTGGCGGCTTTGTCTATTGCAATGAGAGCTTCCCGCTGGCTATTCCAGCCTGGGAAGGGGACTCTACTCTTGGTCTTCCCGGGTATACTCCCGGAAATGAACTGGAGTTGCAGATATACAAAAAGAGAGATGACAGCGTGTTGTGCACTGAAATCTTTGGAGACTGCCTGCAGTTTGATGCTTGTGCCTTCGGCAAGATCACAACCATTGACTGTGTCCCCTGCTACGAAGATTTCTGTACGCCATTCCCGATCCACGGTTACCGCTGGCAATTGTTGTCTTCGCCGGTCCTTTCAGCGATTCCGAATGAGTGTGATGTCTCAAACACTTTCGGCAGCCTGAGCGGATTGGTAATTGTGGAAAATGATCAGGGAGAGGTATATATCCCTTCGTTCAATATCAATGATATTGGCTGCATAAACGTTTGCGAAGGATACAATGTCTATCGCGAAGGTGTCAAGGATACTCTCTGTATCCCGGGTGCACCTGTTAATCCGGGAATCTGTATGGTTCAGCCGCAACGCTGGAACATGATTGGTTATCCGCTTCTGTGCGAGTTGCCGATAGAGCAGGCCTTGTCAAGTATCAGAAACTGTATTGACATCGTCATGGATGATGAAGGCAGGATATATATACCCGGCTCAATGTTCCCCATCAATACCATTGGTAATATGATCCCGGGTAAAGGGTATTACCTGCACCTTAATTGCAATACCGAAGTTGGCATTTCATGGCCCAGCTGCGGCGGTCCCAT
>JARGFS010000153.1 GCA_029211095.1 bacterium
AAGAGTGAGGGCGGTTTATCGCATTCCCAACAATACGGTTGCAATCAGATAGTTTTCGACTTATAGTTGCGACTGTGACTGAAAAGAACCAACTCAAGTTCATGGCTGCCGAATAAATAATGGCCCAAATAGCACCGTCAATACTTGCCGCCGACTTCACCCGCCTCGGAGAAGAGATTGCCGATTGTGACCGGCTGGGCGTCGATCTACTGCATCTGGACATTATGGATGGCCACTTTGTCCCCAACATATCGTTTGGCCCCGCCGTCGTTCAGACTATTGACCGAACTACCGAGAAGTTTCTCGATGTTCACCTGATGCTCAGTGAGCCGGAGAAGTACTTTGAACCGTTCAAGAAGGCCGGGGCCGATCTGATCACTTTCCATATCGAAACCCATCCGAATCCGGAAGCGTGCGTCAAACAATTGCGTGCCCTTAACGTGGCGACCGGGATTTCGCTCAACCCGGACAAGAAGGCGGAACTCGTCCTGCCATATCTCCACCTGTTTGACTATCTGTTGGTGATGTCTGTCTTTCCCGGATTTGGCGGCCAGTCCTTTATTGAGTCATCGCTGGATACAGTGCGAATCGCACGCGAGCATATCACAAAAAACAAGCTCCAAACAAAGATAGAGGTCGATGGGGGTGTTGACAGCGGCAATGCCGACCGCGTCGTGGAAGCGGGCGCCGACATCCTCGTTATGGGGACAGCCTTTTTCAAGGCCGCCGATCGTTCAAAACTGGTCAAAGAAACCCAAGCCTTATAAAAGTGTGAGACCAACGAATGCAGCAGATTTCCGCAGAAGAGAAAGGAAGCAAAACCGCAATGTTTGATAACTGGCGAGGCTTCAAGTCTCCTGAACTCTCCAAAGAGTGGCATGACAAGCTGACCGAGATGGCCCGGGAGGCACGCGGAAATATTATCAAGATGACATCTCTGGCTGCCTCGGGACATCCGGGTGGGTCTATGTCCTCAATAGATATCTACCTCACCCTTTATAACATGGCCCGGGTTTCTCCCCATGAACCGTGGCGGGACGACCGGGATAGAATCATCATCTCCCACGGGCATACTTCGCCGGGAGCCTACAGCGCTCTCGCCGCGGCCGGCTATTTTGATGCCGAGACCGCTATTGCCGGATTCCGGCAGGCCGGTTCCCCTTTTGAAGGGCATGTGGAACAGTCTGTCCCCGGAATAGAATGGGACACCGGCAACCTCGGTCAGGGGCTGGCGGTCGGGATTGGAAAAGCGATTTACGCTCAGTTGTCAGGTCAGAACTTTCACACCTTTGTTTGCATGGGGGATGGCGAGCAGCAGAAGGGTCAGATTTCGGAGTCGCGAAGAATAGCTGTCAAATACGGTCTCAAAAATGTCACCGCCATCATTGATTACAACAAGCTGCAGATTTCTGGAAATATTGATGATGTCATGCCGCAGAATATAGCGGCCGAATGGGAAGCCGATGGCTGGAATCTGATAAGTATCGACGGGCATGATCTGAATCAGATATATCAGGCGTTGCACGCCGCGACTCAGATCGCCGACCGCCCAACTGTGATAGTTGCTACTACTGTCATGGGGAAAGGGGTCTCGTTCATGGAAAACAAAGCCGGTTTCCATGGCGCACCCGTGAAGCCGGATGATCTCCCCAGGGCGCTTGCAGAACTGGGTGTGGTCAACAACATGGATGAACTAATAGCCAAAAGGGCCCAGGGCGCTCCCCCAGAGTTCAACCGTCCCGACTCCGGGAAGATCAAAGTTATTAGCGGCACACCGATCACCTATGGTGCCGAGGTCAAGACCGACAATCGCTCCGCCTTCGGCAACGCCCTCCTGTCAGTTGCCGATGCTAACCTGGGGCAGAAGGATTTCTCCATCGGTGTCTTCGACTGTGATCTGGCCGGATCGGTCAAGACCGCCGGTTTTGCCAGCAAGTATCCCTAGAACTTTTTCCAGTTTGGTATCTCCGAGCACAGCACCGCTACCGCGGCTGGCGCCTTGTCGGCGGAGAACGCTCTGTCAATCTGGGCTGATTTTGGAATGTTTGCTGTTGCCGAGACATACAACCAGGCCCGCCTCAATGACATTAATCATTCCAACATGAAAATATTCTGCACCCACTGCGGAGTCGATGTTGGCGAAGATGGCAAGACCCATCAGTCGATAGATTATTTTGCGCTCCTCAATTCTACCTTCGGCTGGAAGGTCATCACTCCCGCCGATCCCAACCAGACTGACCGAATTGTCCGCTACGCCTTGTCGACACCGGGCAATTTTGCCGTCATTATGGGTCGTTCCAAACTGCCGACAGTCACAGGCAGCAATGGCACACCTTTCTTTGGCGAAGGTTATGAATACAAATACGGTCGCATGGATATTATTCGTGAAGGGGAAGAAGTGGCTCTGGTTTGTGCTGGCAATATGCTCTCTATCGGTTTGGAAACATGGAACAAATTGAATGAGTCGGGAAAGAAAAGCTCCCTGATCTCCATATCGGATTGGTCCGACCTGCACCCCGAAGACGTAAAGAGTATGGCTGACTTTAAGCATCTTGTCACTCTCGAAGATCACAATGTCAAGACCGGGCTGGGAACAGCTATCGCCTCGGCCATGATGGAGCAATCACTGTCAACTCACTTGGTGAAACGGGGGGTCTCAGAATATGCTTCTTCGGGGAAGCCGCCCGACCTTTACAAGTCGCTCGGGCTTGATGCAGATTCGGTGGCCAATCTTATCAAATCACTGAAGTAGTCACAAACCGAGGATTAGTCGAAGGCCGAGTAGATGTTTATAGGGCATTACGGAGTAGCGCTTGCTCTCAAGAAAGCGGATACAAAAATCTCGCTGGGGTGGCTCTTTGTTGCCACACAACTGGTTGATATTGTCTGGGGCCCGCTCATCCTGCTCGGGTTGGAACAGGTAGAGATTGTTCCCGGACTCACTCAGTCAAGTCCCCTTGATTTTGTACACTACCCATACACGCATTCCTTGCTGGCCTTCCTGGTCTGGTCGCTGGCTGCTTATCTTGTGGTACGTTTCCTGCCGATCAAGACAGCTCTGACCAAAGGAAAAGTCGCGCTTCTCCTGGGCGTGGCTGTCTTTTCACACTTTGTCCTCGATTTACTGGTTCACCGGCCGGACTTGCCTCTGGCAGGAACTGAGAGTGCCAAAATGGGACTCGGACTGTGGGATCACATCTGGGCGGCCTACCTTCTGGAGCTGGCTATTTTTCTTATCGGGCTGACGATTTATATGAAATCATCGCGCGCCGCAGACAAACTGGGTCAAATCGGCTGGCCGCTGTTCGCTCTTTTCTTGCTCGTCATGAATGCTGTAAATCTATGGGGACCGCCACCACCCAGTGCCCAGACTATCGGCTGGTCAGTGCTGATTAGCTATCCTTTGCTTGCCCTGGTTGCGCATTGGTTGGGAAAACACCGCCCATCTGTTTCAACCTGACGCGCCGAAAAGAGTTGCCGGGCAGGCAGTCGGTCAGTTATACTGCCAGCATGTTCAACAGGAACTGAATTGAAAGGACAGCCTTTTTGATTATTGCCGGTTACATAACTGCTACTACGGTAGACTTGGTTCGGGCCAAAACAGTCAGAAATGAGATAAAACTAACCGGCCTGAATTCATATCGAAATGCTGACTTTTCTTCGTTTGATGACATCCTCAAGCAGTATCTCAAACGGGTTGATAGTGACATTGAGTATCTCTGTCTTGGTGTGGCGGGCCCGGTTATTTCAAGCGAAGTGCGACCGACTAATCTTCCCTGGACACTGGTCTCTTTTCAGTTGGAGAGTGACTTTTCAATCGGCCGAGTGAAACTGATCAATGATCTGGTGGCTTCGGCCTATGGATTGAGAAAACTGAAAGCGGACAAATTGATTACCATCAATCGGGGGACACCGGATGAATTCGGTAATCTTGGGCTGTTGGCTGCCGGTGACGGACTGGGGGAATCGCTGATCTATCGGGATGAGAAAAACTTTTACCCGTATGCCTCGGAAGGGGGACACACGGACTTTGCCCCTACCAGCCAGCTCGAAGCTGAACTGTGGGCCTTTTTCTGCAATGAAAAAGGAGCGGTGGAGACAGAAGATATTCTCAGTTTTGGCGGAATTGATGCCATTTACCGCTTTTTGCATCTTCGGAAGTCGGTCCAGCCTCCGGAGTGGTTTCAAGAGAGTGCCGGGAGTGCCGACCGGATTATTGAACTGGCTCTGGCCGGAAAAGATGATATCGCCGCCCGCACGCTCGATATTTTCACCGGTTGCCTGGCGTCAGAGGCTGCCAATCTCGCCCTCAAGGGGATGACCCTGGGTGGAATCTATCTGGGCGGATTGATCCCAAAACAGATTATGACCGCCATTGATAAAAAGCAGTTTATGGATCGCTTTGTTAAACCGGGAAAAATGTCTGACCTCCTGGAAAAAATTCCGGTCCGTCTGATCATCGATGACAAGACCGCCCTTCTTGGAGCGGCCGCTCTGGCTCTCGAAAAGACTTCGGTGTGAAAAAGGCCATTCTATTTCTTAACGGCCGCTATGCTTCGGCCAACCTGTCCCATTACAAAAAACTGGCTCACGGCAGATTCAAAGTAGCTGTCGATGGCGGCTTACGCTTCTTTCTGAAATCCAATCTAAAACCAAACCTTCTGATTGGCGATCTGGACTCCCTCCGACCTGCGGAAATTGCGTCCCTCCCCAAGCGTAAGATCATCCGCTTCTCTCCGGACAAGGATAAAACCGACTCTCAACTGGCGGTTGAATTCTGTTTGAAGCAGGAAGCGGAAGCGATAGATATTGTCATGCCGGGTGCGGGGGAGGTCGACCATCTTCTGGCTAATTTCCTTATGATCCCCCGAATTCTCAAGCGGTCCAGGAGTCGGCCAATTGTCAGAATCCTGAACCACAACTATTGCGCCCGATGGATGCATAACGAGACATGCACGATGAAAGCGGCGAGGGGGGACCGCATCTCTGTTCTCCCCATCTCCAAGCTTGCCCTCACCACCCGTGGACTCAAATACCAGGCAGAGAATTTAGTCCTGCAGCCGGGGGACACAGCTTCTCTGAGAAACCTTGTCGTTTCCGGCAGTGCGGCCGTGAGTGTGGAGGGGGAGGCTTGGTTGATTCGTTACCATTCAAAGGGTTAGGCGCGTAAAATCTTAATATTCTGAGGTTGACAACAAGACTACGATTTGTATATTCGCTCTGTCCGAAAGCTGATTCACTCAAGTGAACGAGTTTTTGGCCGATTCGATTAGAAACTGGGACATAGTCCAATGGTAGGGCACGCGGCTCTGGACCGTGGAATCGGGGTTCGAATCCCTGTGTCCCAGCCAAAAATTACTTTTGGCCCTTTTGACCAGTAGGTCGAAGGGCTTTTTGTATGTGGGACATAGAGTTTTGTCCGTAATGATGCAGTTCGAAAGTAACGTTCTGAGTAGACGGGCTTTTTCTTGCGTGTCCTGCCGATTGTACATGTAATATGCCGACTTCGAAAGTTCTAAGAAATCCTGGCACTCATCGAAACAGTCTTTTCTGGATTTCTGCAGTCGGTTCAGGCGCAATTGAAGCTGGTCCTCCTCGTCAAGAAAACGCCGGTTAATCCGTTCCCAGAGTTCTTCATTGATTGTCCTACTTGCCTTGTCAAGATATGCTCTTTCTTGACTGGTGTGTACTTTGTTGATCGAGGCCCGAAGCGTGTTAATTTCCTTTTTCATATCGTTGGCATTAATCTCTAAGGTTTCTCTCAGTGCAGATTCGATTTTCTGTGCAATTGATCCATCAATCTCTATTGCCCTCACCAACTCTCCCAGCCTGTCGGACAGCAATTCTTCACGCACGTAAGGCTGAAGGCACTGTAGACCGGCTATTTTCCTACGATTTTTGTTTTTCGAACCTATTATTCTGGTGTGGGGAACGTGAAAGAAATCACTTGCGGGGGGGGTACGGGGTATATTGTTTATGATATTTATTTAGTAATAGGCGGACTTTCCGCTCTACCACTACGTTCAGCACGTTTTCACGTCAGCAACATGGGCGGGAGCCCACTCAAATATAAGTAACGATGTAAGTAATAACAGGTGTATTACACCGACTTATCCGAAGGAGGTTTATTGGATGAAATCGTTAACAGCAATACTATTGTGCTGCATTTCTATGATGCTGGTTGCGCTGGTATCCATTGCGGGCGCTCAAGAATTCGGCCCGGCATACGAATTGACTGCAGGGAATGGTCCTTACGGACTCTGCTCGTCAGATATTGATGGTGATGGCATCAAGGACATCGCTGGGGCTTCTGGCAGAGTTACCAGCAGGTACGTGACCTTCCCCCCGAAAACTGGTCCGTTTGAAACCTCGATTTTGGGGTTATATTGCCCCCAGAGGAGGACC
>JARGFS010000154.1 GCA_029211095.1 bacterium
GCGATGGCTGGAATGGAGCCGTTGATCATCAGACTCCCGCCGTTAACATCGCCAGGTGTGTGGGCATCTGAGAAATTGCCGAAGTAAAGAAAACCGCTAATTGGGTTTATGGCATCGGCCCAGAGGACAAAAATCGTATCCGGGTCCATCAGCAGATCAGCATCAAATACTTCGGTAGAACACTCCAGGACAACAATGACAAAACTGGTCATAGCGGTATCTTCGCCATCGGTCACGAAGGCATCAAGATTGTACGTTCCAGCCTGAGCAAACGAGGGAGTAAAATCGAGTTCCCCCGTTCCATCAGCGTTGTCCGTGAAATTCATGTTGCTGGCCAGAGGAGCCATCCAGAGCATGAGTGGATCGCCGTCCGGGTCCGAGGCCGAGACGGGCACAAACAGAGTATCGCATTCGGTAATCTCATAGTCTGAAATCGGTGCGATGCTTGGCGGAGTATTTGGAGCCAGGACCGTGATTGTTACAAATTCAGAGTCCGACAAATCCCCATCGGTGGCGATAAAGTACATCGTCCAGGGACCAACATTGCCGAGATCAGGAGTCCAGTTGAAGTCTCCTGTTCCGTCCCCGTTGTCGACATAGGAAGCTCCCGGCGGAATGACATCCATTCCCATGGAAACGGCGTCTCCATCCGGATCGGTCGCTGAAGTTGTGAACGACAGCAGTTCTCCGGCGGTAACATTCTTGTCACCAATGGCCGCCAGTACCGGGGAACGATTGACCTCCAGTACGGTAATAAATACTAGTCCTTCGTCCGTATCTTCACCATCGGAGAGCTCAACCGTGGCAGTGTAGCCACCGGCGTCATCAAATCCGGGTGTCCAGTCAAAATCCGCTGTTCCATCCCCATTGTCGGTAAAGGAGTATCCGGCGGGGAGATCAGTGGTCAGGATCGAAAATCCCAGAGGATCACCGTCCGGGTCTGAGCCCGTCATAGTAAAGGCAATCTGGGCGCCCTCATCTCCGGACTGCGGACCGGGATCGGCCAGAACAGGGGGACGATTCACATTGTTAACTGTTATGGTGATCGTTTCCGAGGCAAGATCAGTTCCATCAGAAACGTCAACGGTCATAGCATAGGAACCAGCCTGATCAAAGGTGGGGATCCAGTCAAACGAGGCAGTACCATCCCCATTGTCAACAAAGACAGCACCGGCCGGTAAGGCTGAGGGTGTGAAAGTGAGGGGATCGCCATCATCATCTGTAGCGGACATGCCAAAGCTGAGGAGTTGTCCTTCATCGACTGATTTATCCCCAATTACGGCCAAAACCGGTGGCGTGTTGCCGCCGCCGCAGGGACCCTGGGCCGGGTCAAAGACAGTATAGCAATGCGGTCCGTCCCAGGTTGGAAAGACATCACCGGCGGTAGTGGACCATTTCCAAATTCCGGCCGGTGGATAGTAAGCGCTGTCAAGGCAGATTTCACCACAGTGAGAACCGGCGGTAATAGGACCAATTTCTATCGTGCTCACTACCTCGTTGAAACCAACCGGAATGCCCGGGGCAAAAAGGCGGAACCCACCAAAGCCAATGGTATCAGCACCGGTACCGGTGATGGAAAACGGATTGACGAAACTCTGCTCAACCATTGCCGATGTGATCGCCCCGGTATAGGCCCCGGTACTGGTGCTCCAATCGGCTCCGGTAGATGAGTACACGTGAAATCCATTGGTATAACCGGTTATATTCCCGGCAATATCAACGAGCATGCCGACATGGAAAGTAATGACTGATCCGGTGGGAAGTGTGTCGGCAGCGGTAGCGCCAACTACGTGATCAAGATACATCCCTGCCTGAACCGGCATTGAGAACAAGACCAGCACGAGCAGAGAGAGAATAGTGAGACAAGACCTGTTACGCATAGAATCCTCCTGTAGACACCAATTGAGTAAGTGTATTATCCGTCCAACAGATTGTAATCAGGTGATTGCATGGGGCTTGCAAGAAAGTCAGAAGTAGAATCGGTCAACCCCATCCCCTGAGATCATCTGCCTCTTTTAATTGCTACCTTAAACAGCGCTAAACGGTCCCGACCCCGCAGCGGACCAAAAATAGTCTCCTGTGTTTTAGATTCTCCGTCGCTTTCGAAGACATTATAAAATAGGTGATAAGATTGTCACTGTCAAGGTCTACGATAAATCCGTCTTGCGGAAATTGAGGAACCGAACTTCCTGGCTCAATAATGGCAGAGCCTGCAGCAATCCGGTCGGAGATAGTAACTCGCACCCTGACAAGGTTTTGAAACCTTACGCCGTCTTCTGATCTATCTCCTTTCGCTCGCGCTCAAGATTATTCAGCAGTCGGTCAAATTCTGATTCCTCCCGAAGAGCGTCCCAGTCGGGGCGAAGCCGAAGCTCCCCATAGTGCCCATATCCGTGGGCCAGAGCCTGCTTCAGGTTGGCCGCCGCCTCATCGGTGTATCCGCAAATGGAGTCTATCCAGGCGCGGTCGAAGTAATATATAGCGGACCCAACTCTATCCTGTTTTTCAGCAGACCGATGTTCCAGATTCGAAGCCAGGTCGGCAAACTGACGCACCTGCCGCATATCCCCTCTGGCGAGGGCAACCTGTCCTCTTCTGGCCACAAGCAGGGCTTCATCCGGATTGCGAACTTCCGATGTATCCAACAGGTCAACCGCCTTATCACATTCCTTCAACCTGATCAGACAGTCGCAGATATTGCTGATACTCCAGACGTTGGCCGGATCTTTCCTGAGCGCCTTCTGATAGTGCTCCAGGGCACTGCTCCAATCCCGGTTTATCCAACTCAACCAGCCTTTGGTAGAATGAAGCACGGCTGTGTCTGAGTATTTCCCATCCATCTCATCAAGCTGTTGCTGCATCCTCTTCTCATGACCCGAAAAGAAACAGATCCTGACCAGATGGGCGTCCGCCATCGCTTGAAATGGGTCCAATTTCAACGCAGCTTGCTCGGCCCGAATAGCTGTCTCATAAAGCCCGGTGAACATATACCCATGCGCCAGAAAATGGTACGCTTCAAAATTAGAGGAGTCGAGCGCTATTGATGTCCGCAGCTCCGATATTCCTTTGTTGATATCGCGCCACCTGTAATGGAAAAAGAGTGACATGTGCGCCTGCGAAGAACCCGGATTCAGTTCAATCGCGCGATTGGCCAACTCCTCCGCCTTCCCCTGAAATTCATAAGGGCAGTGATATCCATAACCGGAACAGAGACCAATGGCCATTGCCAGTTCACCGTATGCCGAAGCAAACTTCGGGTCCAGGGCGATAGATTGTTTCAACAATTCTATCCCCCGGTTCAGCGCACTCTCCTCCCGCCGTTTGAGCTGGAACTTGGCCTGTAGATAGAGATCATAGGCGGCCGGGTCAACCTCCACCTGAGTTATGTCACTTCCCTCTTTCTTTTCGCCCAGTCTCAGGTTCAGGGCCGAAGCAATCTGCTCGGAAACGTCCGTCTGCAGGCTGAACAAATCATTCAGATTTCGCTCATAGCTCTCCGACCAGACCAGCAGTCCGTTGGCAATTTTGGTCAGTTGAATATTAATTCTGATCCGGTCCCCCTGCGTGCGAAGAGAACCCTCAACCGTGTAACCAACTTTCAGCTGCCGACCAGCCTCAATAATATCCATTTCCTTATCGGCAAACCTGGCTACCGCCGAGCGGGAGACAACACTGAGTTTTGGAATCTTAGCCAGACAGGTGATTACTTCATCACAAAGACCATCGGCCAGATACGGACTGTCCTGCTTGATTGAGATATCACGAAAGGGAAAGACCGCTATCGATGCGGAAGCCAGGCCAACTGCCGGAGTCTGAACGGCGGTCTCGGAGATACCCTGATTGAGTGACTCCAGCATTTCACTGGCTGTCTGGAAGCGTTCATCTGGATCACGGGCCAGGGCTGTTTCGATTGTCTCGGCCAGATGCACCGGAATCTCAGGCCGAAATTCACCAATCGGCTTGAGATCGCCATGTGCCAGAGAGTAAGCAATAGCCGCAATGTTGTTCCCTTCAAACGGAACTTTACCGGTCAATGCCTCATAGAGCAAAACACCCAGCGAAAAAATATCGGTACGACCGTCTACCGGCTTGCCTGTTATCTGTTCGGGCGACATATATTTTACCGTCCCCATGATGGCGCTGGACTGAGTCATGCTGGGATCATCGAGGAACTTGGCCAGACCAAAATCAAGAATCTTGGCCGTCCCATATTTATCCAGCATTATGTTGGCTGGCTTGATGTCCCGATGAATAACATTTTCATCATGGGCCGCCCGGATCCCCTCGCAACACTGGATGGCCAGATCAGCCACCTGGTCCACTTCCATGCCCTCCGGCTGCATAATCTCTTTCAGGGTCGACCCTTGCACATACTCCATACTGATGAAGACCAGGTCATCCAGCTCCTCAATGGCATACACCGAACAGATATTTTTGTGATTGAGACGGGCGCTGGCTTTGGCTTCGTTGACGAATCGTTTCCGGTGTTCCGATGACGTGGAATACTCGGCCGTGAGCACCTTGAATGCGACCAGCCGGTCAAGAGATTCATCCCGGGCAAGATATACTTTCCCCATTCCACCGGAACCGACCAGGCTGATAATCTGGTAATGAAGAATTTTTCTTCCGATGCTCAGGTGAAAACTGCCGGTTTTGTCCTCTTCTGGTCCGCCCATAAGTTGCCTGATAGGTTGGTTATTTCCTCCACAACAAAGTTGGGTGTATCAAGGCTAAAGTCAAGTACTGCTTGGGTAGTTACACTACTATTCACCGACCTCCATCCGGATGATTTCGGGCAAGGGAAGCAGCCCAAACCACCTTTAAGATTGACATCGACCTCCCGGCCGACTATCGTCCGAATTATGCATTGAAATTAGACAGCTCTCTGTGCCCGATCAGTTTTCAGGTATGAGTGCGCTTCCCCGAAAGGAGTCGCAGTCCGGCAGGCAACCAAACAGCGATTTGTCCTGCGTTTCTTTTCAAGATGAGATGTTCACCGCGCTCAGTATAGCCCTCGCTAAGCTTTGTGCATCAAAAACATACAGCGCTCAGATTCGGAAATTTGCCTCACCTGAAACTTGACTAAAAGATCAATTTTGCTCAAACGAAATCTTGTTTTGGTAGTTGTGTATCCGTAACATGCCATTGCTACGGTTAATCATATAAAGGAGAGTCTATTATGAAGTCGAAACTGTCTCTGGCCCTGTTGATCCTGTCACTGCTGGCCCTTCTGGCTGCCGGATGTGGCAAAGAGGCTGACAAGACTGAAGGGGCCGAGGATGAAGTGACTGAAACTGCATCCGACATGGCAAGCGCTTTTGATTCAGTCAAAGAGAAGTATCTGGTCGATGCTGAGAAAATGGTCATGGAATGGAATGACAAGGTGAGCAGTCTGGAAGAGAAAAAGAACGCTCTGCCTGAGTTGACCCAGAAACCACTGGAAGAACCACTCAAAGCAGTCATGGCCAGCAAAGCAACTATGGATGAAAAATTCAACGATTTAAAAGGAGCCGGGGAAGAGAATTTTGATGAGCAAAAGGCGGCCTTTGAAGGCTCGGTGGTCGAGCTAAAGACGGGCTATGAGAACCTGATGGGGATGTTCTAAAAGCTCCTATCTCTCATAGTTAGATCGAATCTCAGCCGCCTCGCACCTCATTTGGAACGCCAGGCGGCTTTTTTATCCCGGATTATACATGACCGGGCGCGAATACCGATGTTGACCAGACGATTAATTAAGATAATCTCCTAAATAGGAACTATTCCACAATAAGACTTGTTACAATTATCATGAAGAGCAACAATCCCAATGTAGCGGAAATGATGAACGGTTTTGAGCGAATTTGCAAAGCAAAAGGGCTCAGAGTGACGCACCAGAGGACTGAGATTTTCAGAGCGCTGCTGAAACACACCGATCATCCTACAACGGAGGGTGTCTTTCAACAGGTGAGAAAGCACTTGAAGACCATCTCTCTGGATACTGTCTACAGGACTATTGCGACCTTTGAAGAGCACGGGTTGATCAGGAGAGTCCATCAGATTGACAATGCCACACGTTTCGATGTCAATATCTCAAATCACCACCATCTGGTCTGTTCCAGGTGTAATAAAATTGAGGATTTCTATTGGCCCGACTTTGACCGGATGAAACTTCCCAAATCTACTTCTCATTGGAGTGGGATCGAAGTCAAGCATGTTGTCGTAAATGGATTGTGCTCGACCTGTAAGAAAAAAACATAGAGTGGGACCATTGCAGTTCACAAGCTGTGGTGCAACTTTTGTCAAGAATGTTTACAATTAAATTATTCATTTATTGAAAGGAATCATTCATGACCGAAAAGCATGAAAACAATGCAGGCAAATGCCCG
>JARGFS010000155.1 GCA_029211095.1 bacterium
GGATCGTCGTTGTGTAAGTTGGCAAAGAACCAGGCAAAGCCTTCCTAGGCCGCCTGCTCAATTGTAGTTTGCTCGTCCCACTCGTGACTCCATCCGGGATTACAATCACAGAAACCCTTGTACTCCTCAATATGGTGCCCATACTCATGAAAAATCACATCTTCATTGAATGAATCCGGTCCATTACTTGTCGAAGACTCAATGTGCATTATACTGTTTAAGCAATAGGACTCTGTGAACATTGGGTTATGAATAACCTGCCGCCTCGGATTAGGATCAGATGGAATCAGTTGTGATGAGAGAGCTTGGGCTGAATCTATCATACTGGTGATAAAGAACGGGGCACTCCTATCAAGTTCCATTGTTTTGTCAAACACATAAGTGCCTGCTATAACATCATCCAGAACAGATGTCTGATATACATCAATACTAGTCGGGTTGACCTCGTAAGTGACGAAGCTGTTTTCATTTTCTGGGACAATCTTAAAGTACACGTCCAGACCACCAGAAGCATCACTATTGTCAATGTCGACGAACTCATAATACCCACTGTCGTCAGTTATTGTAAAGGCAATGGAGTCATCAAAGCTGAAGTCGTCATCCCACATTTCTATACGGATATTTCTCGCCGGGACCGGGTTAGTATCTGGCGGAACTGGGTCGAGATAGTAAAGGTTTCCCGAATAAGAAACAGTGTTTTCACCTATCAGGAAACAATGGGGGCCGTCCCAATTCGGAAAATAGCTAATCGCTCCACTCTCGGACCATTTCCAAATGCCTGTGCCTCCATAAAACGAAGAGTCAAGACAGATACTCTTGCCCGTGTGCTGGGCACCAATGGGGCCGATAGTTATCATGGCAACTTCTGCATTGAACCCAAATGGCATCCCAGAACCTGTCCAGACCAAGCTAGTGAAGCCGATAGTGTCCGCCAGAGCCCCATCGTTGCTATAAAGGTTTACGAGCGCATCGAAATCAAACATTGACTCCCAGCCAGGATAGACGTATTGGCCCGAAGTCCCACCCCATTCAGCACCGTCTGAAGAGTAGACCCGGAAGCCGTTCGTTGTTCCAAGAATGGGAAGGCCTTAAGCGTAGTAGTAGTTTAGATAGAAGGATATTGTTTGATTCGTGGCTAGTACTCCGTCGGTCAGGAGTCCGCCAATTGATGCCAATGATATGCTTGCGTTGGCTTGAGGAGAAGAGGATTCCTGAGGTTCAGGGGCAGTTACTTTTTTTTTTGAGCTGGCTTGGCTTTGAGCAGCCACTCTGGTGGGTCTGTCAAATCAAACTCAAGGTCTATTTCCTTGTCGAGTTTGATGAGTGCGCCCAACGGCAAGGTGACAATGACATAGTTATGTTTGACTCTGTAATTTGGTTTGTAGCCTAGAGCCTTTTCTAACTGATCAAGAAGTTCTGGTCTGTTCATGAGAATCTTCGCTTCATACTCAATCGCGAGTTTCTCAGCTGAAACCGTGTCCCAGTTTAGCGGGTGTTTGCGGTTTTTGTTAACGTTTTCCCAGAGTCCAGCGGGGTAGCTGGGCCACACTTCCAGGCTATCACCCACCACGAAATAGCGTCTGAAATACTCGTGTAGTTGACCGCCAACGCATTCCACTCTCATTCGGAAGAAACTTGTATCATCTGTATTGAGCTGTAAGCGTACGACCTGTTCTGCCGTTCGCGATGACTTGAGATTCAACACCCAATCCAAGTCTGAGAGTATTGTTAAGTCACTTGTCTTCATTAGTTTAGGTTTGAACTCGGTGCACTTTTGCCATCTCCCTTCGGGGACAGTAAAGATGATCTTAATGTCTGCTACGTTTGTAGCTTTGTCGAACGCTAAAACCTCAGTTTCAATCGAAATTGCACGTGGTGGGAGTTTGGGAGCAGTTGAGAATGCCAGTAGTGGCATCAACGCCAATCCCATAATTGCGAAAATTACATTCTTCATTGTTTTCACCCTTTTGGTAATACCATAATGTTATACGCTTTGATGCCCCAATTCGTCCAGAATCAAGCATTATTATAGTTCTCTCATATCGAACCTCCTTAAGATACAGGTCGTCTCCCGTGATTACCCAGCTAAAGAAACAGACGTATAGAGGACGTATTTATCAATAAAAAAGTCGGTCGCAATTGCAACCGACTTCTCTAAGACCTGTGTAAACCTTGTCAGCTATTTCCGCTCGGCCAGTTTCCCTTTCAGGGTCTGGATTACATCGACCGGCGACGGGTCAACTTCGCGAAGAACCGCCAAATAGTAGGACACAAAATCACCCAGCTGGATCAGGCTGAAGACGCGCTCCAGGGGATCATCCCCGCGGGAATAGATATCAATAACCTCAACCTCAAGCTCCTCAATGATATCCTTGACAATATCCATCCGCGCTTTGATCTGGGCATGATCGGACAGGTCGCGGAGAACCACCACGATCAGGTTGGGGGATATCTCTTTGGTATCCTTGAACCAGCCGACCAATTCATTATGGTTGAATTCCGCAAATTGATTGGCGAATGCGAGCATTTTTGAGTTCTCGCAAATCTGCCCCTTCCACCGGACGCCGACTGTGTCGATCAGGGTCGGACCGGAGTAGATTACAGGCAGTTTGCCGTGCAGCCGTCCGGCCAATTTTTTGGCCATGTTTTTTTCGGCCGGGTAGTCTTCGATATAGCTGTCGCGGTAACCTTTTAGTTTATCCGCGACCAATTCAATATTGGAAGCCGCTCCGTTGACCAGCCCAATCTTCTCCAGGAAGAGAACCAGCATGGCAAAAGAATAGCCCAGGGCGGCTCGGGGCTGCATACCGGCCGGGATCATGCCGAGCGGAATATCGTTCAGTTCGGAAACTTCGTTGAGCATGCCGCCGGTGCTGATTGCGGCCAGCATTGCTTTGCGTCCCAGCGCGTCATCGAGAGCGGACAGGGTCTCTTCCGTGTTACCACTGTAGGATGAGATTATCACCAATGATTCATCATCCACGTATTCCGGCAGTTCATAGTGACGGCAGATTTCAAACGGAATCTGAAGTTTGTCGCGGAGGAAAGAGCGCACCAGATCACCACCGATAGCGGAACCACCCATGCCGGCTACAACGATATTTTTGATATCAGTAAAGTCATCGGTCTCAAATTTCCATCGCTTGGCTATCCTGATGGAGTCTTCGAGATGTTCCGGGAGATCGAAAATCCGGTTGTACATGTTGTCCGGGTCAGTCGCGCGGATTTTCTCTATGTCATTTAGAACAGTCAAGATTGTATTCCTAAGCTACGAGTTACTTCTTTGCAATTGCCAGACTAAAAGTTGTCAGTCTGTCTTTCACTTCCTTTATACTACCGCTTTCAAGAACCGATTCAGCCAGAGTTCTTGCCCGTTCTGAATCGATCCGACTGATCAAACGACAAATGTCAACAATCCTGTTTGGATTGATCGAAAGCAGGTCAACACCCATTCCAATAAACAACGGCACGGCCAAAGAGTCTCCGGCAACTTCACCACAAATAGAGACCGGTTTGCCATGCTTTTTACAGGCCTTAACAGTTAGCTTGATTAGTTGCAGGACCGAAGGGTGTAGGGAGTTATAGAGCCGTGCCACCTTATTGTTCAGTCGATCCGCAGCCAGAGCGTACTGGGTCAGGTCGTTAGTGCCAATAGACAAAAAGTCAGCGCTTTCCGCCAGCCGGTCGGCCATCAGGGCCGCCGAAGGCACTTCCACCATAATACCAATTTGTATCTCTTCGTCAAACCTGATTTTCTTCTTTTTCAGGCTCAGTTTTACCTGGTTAATCATTTTTTTTGCCAGTTCCAGCTCTCCCAGGTCAGATATCATGGGGAGCATAATCCGGAAAGAGCCTTCGGTCGAAGCCCTCAAAATGGCCCGAATCTGCGTCTTGAACAGTTCTGTCATCTCCAGCATGGGGCGAATTCCGCGCCAGCCGAGAGCAGGGTTTTCTTCGTCCGGCCAGATATTGTGTGTCGATAGCTTATCGTAGCCAAGGTCAAAAGTTCTGATCACCACCGGGGCCTGTCCAAAAAGCTGCCCGATTTGCGAATAATACTCATACTGGACCTGCTCATCCGGGAAACCGCCGTAACTCAGATAAAGGAACTCTGTTCGATAGAGTCCAACTGGAATTTCTCTGGAGGCCAGCAGCGCATCGGCGGGACCGGAGAGCGACAGGTTAGCGCCGATACCAACTGTGCGGCCATCCTGTGTCACCGGAGGGAAGTTGGTCAGTCTCTTTATCTTTGTCAGCGTGCTGGGGCCGTGCTTCCGTTTCTTTTTCTGAAACTTGGTCCAGTCATCATCAGAGGGATCAACAATCACTTCGCCAGTTGTCCCATCGAGCACAATGCGGCAATTGCCCGGTATCTGATCCCACCCTTCGGGGGCCAGAATTACCGGTAGCATAAGCGCCCTTGCGATGAGAGCCATGTGGGAATTCAGTCCGCCTTTGCTGACAACAAACCCAACCGCCTTCCGCTGGCGATAGCTGATAATATCTCCCGGCGTAAATGATTTCCCAATCAGGATTGTATTGGGGGCAAATTTGAGATCACACTTTTCGGACCCGGACAGGATAGCCAGAACGCGCGAAGAGACAGCTTCAATATCGGTGGCCATCTGCCGGAGGTAGACATCGTTGGAAGAGACCAGGGGGCGAACCGTCTCCTGAATCATTCGGCTGTAGACAAAACCGACATTCCGTCTCTGCTTGAGAACCTCGGCTTCAACTTGCTTGAGAAACTCGGCGTCTTCGGCAATCATCAACTGGGCGTCAAATATCTTGGCGATAGTGCCTCCCATTTTTTCCCCGGCTGAGTCGCGCAGCTCTTTGAGTTCTGTCACCGTCTCCTGCACGGCCCGGTGCAGATGGGCTATCTCAGCCCGTACTTTGGATGCGGCAATGGGCAGCTCGGCAATTTCCACTTCCCCCTGCCATACTATTCGGGAAGTGCCCAATACGATTCCCGAAGATATAACCGAGCCTGTTATCTGGCGTTTTTTTGCTACCATTATCTCAGACCGTATCGGACTCCTGTTGATTTTAGGTTATAGGTGAAGTAAGAAAATGAATGAAGCTATGGCAAGTTCAATATCAGCCTACTTCGCTGAAACCGGCAGCGACGACCTTCTTGATAGCCTCCAGGGCCTCGTTTTCATCCGGACCGTCAGCCTCGACCAGCAGATTAGCCCCGTGTTCGGCTGCCAGCATCATAACACCCATTATTGACTTCCCGTTGACCCTTAAGCCCTCTTTGGTAAAGTATATCTCCGACTTAAACTTGGATGCGGTAGTGACCAGCATGGCCGAAGGGCGGGCGTGGAGGCCAAGCTTATTGATGATGGTGACAGTGGTAGTAATCATGCAAAATCTTCGGTCAGTACAAATCTCTTACCGGACAGTTCCCGTACAACTCCTTTAAGTTCAAGGGCCAGCATAAATTCTAGCGTCTCAGAAACCGGAAGCTGCACCGATCGGGATATTTTGTCAAGCTGTATTGGTCCATCAACAAACAGGTCAACAATCTTGCGTTCGGTATCGGTCATATCCGGTAATTCCACAAACTTGCGGGCGATAATCTCCCGTTTCAGGCGGGGCAATTCTTCAAAAATATCTTCGACCGAGGTCAACAGCCGGGCTCCCTTTTTGATGAGACTGTTTGTCCCCAGGGAACCTCTGCTCTCCGGATGGCCGGGGACAGCAAAAAGCTCACGGCTTTGATCCAGCGCATGGCCAGCCGTCAGGAGTGCGCCGGATTTCTGGCCTGCCTCAATGACGACCACGCCGGATGAAAGACCGGAGATGATCCGATTCCGCTCCGGGAACGAAGCGCGATCCGGTGCGGTTCCAGGCAGGTACTCAGAGTAAACAGCGCCATTCTCTTTTATTTTCTCAGCCAGCCCTTTGTTGGTGGGGGGGTAGACGATATCCAGCGATGATCCCCAAACGGCAATTGTGCGCCCACCCGCTTCCAGGGCTCCTTTGTGCGCGGCGGAATCAATCCCGTCCGCCATACCGGAAATAACCGTGATACCGGCCCGGGCCAATTCAGCGGCCAATTTGAATGTAAAACTACGCCCCTGCTCCGAGGCTTTCCTGGTGCCTACAATCGCAATACTGCTTTCATTTTTTTCCAGAGGCGTGCCGACCGAAAACAGCAGCGGCGGTGCGGAACTGATCTTTGAAAGCAGGTCAGGATAGCCCGGTTCCCCCAGAAAACTAACCGTCCAGCCCAGCTGCATCACCCGGGCGGCAGATTCCTGCGCTTTGTCAGGATCATATTCAGATTTGATATCCGAAGCTACCTTTCGGGAAATCCCCGCCACCGTCTCCAGCTGATG
>JARGFS010000156.1 GCA_029211095.1 bacterium
GGCTTTGTACAGCCAGATCACTACTGGTTTGCGCCAAATGAAATCCACCTTTAGAATTGTGTCAGGTCTCGGTGGGGGGATTAGTAGCAGGGAATAGCTAAGTCAGGACCTCGCAGTTGGTTTGACCCGATAATCAACTGCTGTAAAGCCAGTTAACCAAAGAGAAGTCCAGGCTGTTGAAATCGGGTTGAGTTGCTGAGATCGGAGATTAAAGAGAGAACAATCTCTGCGAAGTTATGACTGCCGGTCCGTTAGTTGCTCATATAGATGTTGATTAAATGTCCTTTTTTGGGAAAGTTGAAATGCTTAGGGAATTTGACAAAAAAACAGCCCTCTTTTGCGCTCTGATACTGATCCTGTTGGCTGGATCGGCCTTGGCTGAGACTAATATAGAACCAAATTTGTTCTATATCGACACGGTCAAGGCTGGCCCGGGACAGGATATTCCGGTCAGGTTTTATGTCAAAAATGACCGCCCGCTGAGTGCCCTGACTCTTCCAATAGTATATGATTCTGATCTCCTGACGCTCAGAGAGATCGATTTTTCCGGCTCCAGGGCTGAGTATATCAACACCAAATTAGTTACTCCGGATAGCATGGACCAGATCGATGGCCACTTCAAGATCGGCATTATTAAAGTGTTCGAGGATGCTCTTCCGGTTGGTGACGGGCTGATTTTTACGGCTCTTTTCACAGTTTCCGATACTATTACGGAGCGAGTCCTGACCAGTATCGATACGCTGGCCTTCCCACCGGCAGGAGAACTGATTTTTGTAGCGGATGACAGCGGCACAACTTCGATTCTTCCCGCTTTTGAAGCAGGTCAAGTCTATATTGATGCCGCCAACGAAGCCCCAAGATTTGCCGAAGTCGCTGACCGGTACGTTATTGAAGGGGATAGTCTTGAGTTTAATCTGACGGTAATTGATCCCAATTCCGACCCGGTCCGAATCGTCTGCACCGAAAGCCCGGCCGGGGTCTCATTGGTTGATGATGGCAAAGGCTCGGCTCACCTGACCTGGCTGGCTCCGTTTGTTGGTCCCGGATCGGCCGACAATGGTCCCTTTACCTTTGGATTTTGGGCCACCGATGGTGACCTGTCTGACCGGATTGAAGTTGTTGTCAGCGTGCTCAACAGAAACCGGGCTCCTGAGGTCACTGTAATGGCCGCCGACCAGATGCTGGCCGGTGACAGCCTGGTGATAAGCTTCTCGGCAGAGGAGCCGGACTTTGAAAGTTTTTCCTGGGATTATCTGAATCTTCCGGTCGAAGCTGTCTTTGACAGGAGCGTCGCGGGTCGGGTGGTTTGGCCTTCGACAGTAGTAGATACCGGAACCTTTGAATTCGGATTTGTGGCGACCGATCTGCACGGTCTGGCCGATACCGGACTGGTGACCGTGACGGTTCTTCCGGTTGATCTGTTTACCCTCTCAATGGACACGATTAGCGCTTTCCCCAACGCCACTATAGAAGTACGTCTCCATCTGGACAACAAACAGCCGGTTTCCGCTTTCAACCTGCTTTTCAATTATGATCCTCTGGCGCTGACCATTTTGGATGTTGTTAACAATGGAACCCGTTCTGAGAATTTCGAGCAATTCCTCGTTACTTTTGATGATGAAGGCGTCCCGGGGAATATCCGAATACAAGGAACCGCGGATGTTGGCGGAGGAACCGCAATCCTGCCGCCGGCCACTGGTTCCATTGCCAGGATTCAGTTCCATATCGTCAATAATGTCACGCTGGGTGGCACCGCCCCGCCGCTCCGTTTTGTCTCTTCGGACAGCGTCAACTGGGATGACAATACTGTCAACGACTCTCTTGGCTTTATGATCCCGCAGTCAGAAGTGGTGACTGAAGGCAGTTATGTGAATATCCTTGAAGTCGGTTTGATTGTCATTGGCGACATCAATCTCAACGGCATTCCGTTCGAAATTGGAGATGCCATCTACTTCGGAAACTACTTCATGGACCCGTCCAATTTCCCGTTCAATATAATCCAGTACGCCAATTCTGATGTCAATCACGATGATCTGGTTGCGACCGTTGCCGACCTGATTGCCCTGATTAATGTCATTATAGATGGTGGTCCTTCGGCCAAGGTTGAAGCGGCTGCTGACCTGAAAGCGGTCCTGTATGTAGATCAGCAGGACGACCGGGTGGTTCTCTCCTATGATGCAAATTTCGAAGTTGGCGGGCTTTTCCTGGAATATAATTCTGCCGGTGAAAACTCGGCGGACCAGGTTAACAGCCTGTTTGCAAATATAGATTTACTAACGGCCCAGGATGGCGCCCAGTCCAGAGTACTGCTTTTCTCCATGGACGGAGTGCGGATGCCTCAGGGAGAGCATCCTTTTGCAGAGTTGATCGGTTCTGATCAGTTTGAGTCTGCCGAGATACAGCTGGCCAGTTCTGCCGGTCAGTTGGTCCGGGCGGAAGTTGTTCGGAGAAGTGTGGGGCTGCCTACTCAGTTCAATCTGGGGCAGAACTATCCCAATCCTTTCAACCCTGAGACCAATATCAATTTTGATCTGCCGGCCGAAGCGCATGTGCAGATGACCGTGTTTAATGTCCTTGGAAGAAAAGTGAAAGTTCTAATAGATGGTCGCCTGCCTGCCGGCAGTCACATCATTACCTGGGATGGACGCGATGACAACAGTCATCCGGTTGCATCGGGCTTGTATCTGTATCGCCTTGTTGCCGGAAATGAAAGCGAATCCCGTAAGATGATGTTACTAAAGTGAGGGCAAGGGGTATGAATATGAAAAATATATGCGTTTTCTCGGAGGTTATAAATGAGGTTGTTTAAGATCCCTCTGATCTGTATTGCGATAATCTTGTCCATGTCGACGATGGCGTCCGCACAATTTGCGAATGTCTTTCTCGACTGCGGCGATGTGTCTGAGTCCAGTGTTGACAGCATAATCCTGGGAGCGTCTACTGCGCCTCCGGGTGATACTGTCTGGGTGCCGATCTCGTTGACATCCTATGATAATCCATTTACGGACTACAACGAACCTACGACCGGTTTATTCATTATGCTTCAATGGGACAGCACCTACCTGTCACCCGTACCGGATCCGGCCGATCTCCTCAATGAGGGGTTCCTTTCGTATGCCACCGCCGGCAGACTCAAGACAGCCCTGGATACGCTTGCCTCTGATTCGAGCGATCACATCTTTATGCGCTATTCGCAAAACCCGTTTGACTCCAACGCTATCATCATAGGCTTCAACCTCGGCCTGGCAGCGGAAGTCCCGGAAATTGAATCCGGATCGGGTGTAGTTCTTCGGATACCATTTTCTGTTGATCCTTCAATGCCGGATGGAGCCACTGCTGCTTTCCGGTTTTATCAGGTCAACGAGTGTATCACCATTGGCGGAGAAATTTTCTGTTCAGATTGTCGCCGCACCAGTATGGCCTCGGCCAGTATTGACTCAATCGGCGTGGGCCTGTTTGACTCTACCAGCCTTGAGATTGATACCGCTTTTTCAACGCATACAATTTATCCGGAGTTATCCGCCGGACTGTTCACGGCTAACACCCAACCGCCTCCAACCATTGACGCCTTCACTATCAGCCCAAACCCGGCCGTCCAGAGCAGCGCTATTCTTATCTCCTGGGCAGCTTCAAACACGGATTCAGTTCGCATTACGGGCCCCGGATTTAGTCAGGGAAGCACCCTTGCTTCGGGCTCCATTGCCGCTAACGCCCCGGCCACTATTGGAACGGCTCAGTACATAATTAAAGCGTTCAATGAATTTGATTCCGCCGGAACGTTTGTAAATCTTGAAGTCATTGTGGATGATGGCGGTGGCGGCGGAGGTGACAATACCCTGCCAACGATTACGGTCTCACCCGGATTTACTGTCGAAGAAGGTCAGCCGCTGAGTTTTTCAGTTTCAGCTACCGATATCGATGGTGATGACATCACGCTTTCGCACAGTGGAGCTCTTCCCAATAATGCTTTCTTCCCGCAGGCAGTTGGGGCTGGATCGGTCAGCTCCACGTTCAGCTGGACCCCGGATATCGGACAGCAGGGAACTTATACGATCAATTTTACGGCCAACGATGGCACTGGTACCCGGACTGCTTCGGTCTCAATAACCGTGACCGGAATAACCGTAGACCGGCTGTTTACAACTTCGGCCCCCAACCACTCGCCGGTTGGCGGACTGCCCGGTAAGAAATCTGTCTTTCTGCCGATTGATCTGGTCACGGCCCAGGTTGTCTATGGTGTCCAGTTTGATTTCCGATTTGATTACAACCTGTTCAAGGTTGATTCGTTCGTCGTAACCGGCCGGACACCGGACTATATTGTCTATGACAACATTGGCCAGACCCCCGGCCTGATCAAAGTAGTTACTCTTGGATTGGCCAACGAGCCGGTTGCTCTTGATACCACCACGGCCATCATGTACGCCGTCATGTCTATTGACTCAACCGCCACCCCGGATGATTACCCGGTTTATATCGAAGATGGCTGGGAATCGGTCAACCCGGATCCCAATTTCCCCTCTTTGGAGCTGGCCGTTGATTCCGGCGTGATACAGGTTGACCGGGTTGGTGATGTTAACCTTGATAAGCGGGTCAACGTGGCCGACTTGGTGAGTATTGTGGCCTATATTATCAACAATTTCAGCCTCAGTGACCGTCAATTTGATGCTGGTGATGTACTTGTAAATGACACGGTCAATGTTTTTGACTTAGTTGGCGTGGTTAACCTGATTTACGGTATCCCCCTGGCTCCAACCCCGGGCCAGCCCATTTATAATGAAATGGCCACGGTTGATCTTGAATACCCCAGTCTGGCCGGTGGAAATCTGGATGAAATCACGGTAACTTCGGAACTGCCAACGGATATCGCCGGGGTAGAGCTTGAATTTGCCTATGACCCCACGGCCATGAGCCTTGGTATCCCAACCGCGGCCCAGGATGCCGACCAGTTGACCCTCCGATATCGGGACGATGGTTACGGTAAGATGGTGGTACTCATGCACTTCAAGAATCCTGCCGATGTCGACGGTCTGGTTTCGGCCGGACTTGCGGACTTGGTTTCGATCCCGATTTCGGCCCGCAAAGATATTGAATCCGGTAATGAAGCTCAGATCCGCCTGACCAGGGCTTTGCTCTCTACCAGCGATGCCGCCGCGGTTCTGGTTGAAGGTATGGAAGAAAGACATGCCCTGCCGACCGGATTTACCCTCAAACAGAACTACCCCAACCCCTTCAATCCGATTACTACCATTGAATTTTCTGTAGGAGTTTCCTCAGATGGGGCTACAACAAAAGAGGTAAGTCTCGATATATATAATATACTCGGGCGGCATGTTAAGCAGTTGGTTGACAGCGATATGCTCCCCGGAAATTACCGGGTCGAATGGGACGCCACCAGCAAGAACGGTGCTCGGGTGGCGACAGGAATTTATCTCTATCGACTACGAGTGGGAGAAGAGGCAAAAACTAAGAAAATGCTGTTACTGAAATAACGGCTGGGGACGATTTCTTATTATGAGAAGCAGATTCTTTGCAGTATTAATAGTAGCGTTGACGCTCATTGGAAGCAGCGCATCGGCTCAATCATTTGCTCCGGTACTTGATCCTATTGGGGCGCAGTCGGTCGATGAAAACAGCAGCCTCCCTTTCACGGTTACCGCTTCCGATGGAGACTTGACTACTCCAACGTTAACCAGTTCCACGCTTCCGGCGGGCGCCTCGTATACTGACAATCTAAATGGTACCGCCAGTTTTAGCTGGACCCCGGATTTCAGCCAGAGCGGGATATACAACGTTACGTTTTACGCCAACGATGCCGTCACTGCGGATATCGACTCCGAGCAGGTTGTTATCACAGTCAACAATGTCAATCAGCTTCCGGTACTTGCTTCTATTGGTGCCCAGTCGACCGATGAGAACCTGAATCTCAGCTTTGGAACATCAGCTTCGGATGCCGATGGTACTACACCAACCCTAACCAGTACAACTCTGCCTACCGGCGCGAGCTACACTGATAACCTGAACGGGACCGGCTCTTTCAGCTGGACACCTGACTTCACCCAATCTGGGACATACCCTGTCACTTTTTATGCTGATGATGGAGTGGACACAGACTCCGAGCAGGTTGTTATCACAGTCAACAATGTCAATCAGCTTCCCGTCCTGGCCGCTATCGGTGCCCAGTCGACTGATGAGAACCTGAATCTCAGCTTTGGAACATCAGCTTCGGATGCCGATGGTACTACACCAACCCTAAC
>JARGFS010000157.1 GCA_029211095.1 bacterium
CAAAAGTAGGATGCTGGACTACGCGACCGACCCGGATAGCCTCTTCCTCTTCAAATTCGTAATGTACCCCCTGCGGCTGAGCAGCAGCGGGACGAGGATTCCGGTGCGATACCGCCGCATGCCCGCCCGACAAGCGGTCATTGGTATACTCGTAGTGGCGGCGACGCCTGAGATCGATTTTTTCAATCAACTCCTCCGGAATCTCCTTAATGAAACGAGACGGAATCGATTCTACTTCGCCAAACCGGTAGCGTGTGGTGGCCGAAGACAGACAGAGCCGCTTTCGCGCACGGGTGGCCCCCACATAAAACAACCGCCGCTCCTCTTCCATCTTCTCCGGATCGGAGATAGCATTACCGAGCGGGAACAGCCCTTCTTCCAGACCGACTAGAAAAACCGAATCATACTCCAGTCCTTTGGCCGTGTGCAGGGTCATGAGCGTGATTTTTTCGTCCAGTTCCCGGTAGCTGTCCAGATCGGTGAAGAGGGAGATTTCGGCCAGGTAGTCGGTCAGGGTGGCATCACTATGCGACCGGGCAAATCCGGCCAGACCTTCCAGAAATGCCTCTATATTCTCAACCCTCGTCTGCCCGATTGTCTGATCTTCGGCCAGAAAGTCCTCAAACAGTTTAAGTTCTTCAACCAGGTCACCGGCCATAAGGTCCAGCGGCTGCGTTTCCTGCCGTTCACGATACTTTTCAATGAGAGAAGCAAACTGAATCAGTTTCTTGGCCCGGGAACCAAGCTCCGGATATTCATCCGCCCTCCTGGCCACCTGCAGGAAGGACATTGAGTCCCGCCTGGCCAGAACTGCAACATCATCGACCGTCTTCTGACCAATCCCCCGCTTCGGGTAATTGACAACTCTCTGAAAGGAAACATCGTCCCGCTCATTGACCAGAAGTTTTAGATAAGCCATGAAGTCTTTGATCTCTTTGCGCTGGTAGAACGAGATACCACCGACAATCTGGTACGGAATATTTTTGCGGCGAAGTTGCTCTTCAAGCGGCCGCGACTGGGCATTGGTGCGGTAGAGAACGGCAATCTCATTTAGCGAGGCTGAGAGTCGCTCTTTTTCATCAATCCGCCGGACAACTTCAGCAGCCTCTTCATCGGCCGTATCAACCATAACAAGACTTAGCTTGTCCCCCCCATCCTGATCTGTCCAGAGAGTTTTCCCTTTGCGGGCTTCGTTGTTGGCAATCACCGAAGATGCCACTGAGAGGATGAGCGAAGTTGACCGGTAATTCTGCTCCAGCTTGATCACCCGCGCGCCGGGGAAATCCTTTTCAAATTCCAGTATGTTCCTGATATCGGCTCCGCGCCAACCGTATATAGCCTGATCTTCATCCCCTACCACACAGATATTGTTGTGCACACCGAGAAGATTCTTCAACAAAAGGTACTGCACCTGGTTAGTGTCCTGGTACTCATCCACCATCAGATATCTGAATCTGCTCTGGTATCTCTGGCTGACCTCTTCGTTTGACTTCAAGAGCGCTACCGCGTTAAAAAGCAGGTCATCAAAATCCATGCTGTTGCATTCCCGAAGTCGCTGTTGGTAGAGAGTATATATTTGCGCCGTCGTAGATTCAAAATAACCCTGGGCCGACTGCGCAAACTGAGACGAAGAAACCATATTATTCTTGGCGTTCGATATTTTCCTCATCTGCGCTTTGGGCGTGAACTGGCTTGAAGACAATGAGAGTTCTTTGATGCAATTCTTCACCAGAGTTGCCGAGTCAGCCGCATCAAAAATGGTAAAGTTCCGCTCGTATCCAAGGGCTTCCCCCTCGGACCGGAGAAACCGGGCACAGAAGGAATGAAAGGTGCTGACATTCAGGCCGGGCAGTTCGCCCCCCATAAACGAGGCAATCCGCTCTTTCATCTCACCGGCTGCTTTATTGGTAAACGTTACGGCCATCAACTGCCAGGGCTCAGCCAGCCTTTCGGTGAGAATATACGCTACTCTCCTGGTCAGGACTCTCGTCTTGCCCGATCCGGCCCCGGCAATCACCAGCAGAGGACCCTCGGTGGTCGTTACTGCCTCTTGCTGACGTTCATTTAGCTCGTTTAGTAATCGGCTCATAATATGGGATTGAATATATCTAACATAAAGTGTTGCGCAATCAGATATTAGCAAAGAGTTCCTTTTTTATTGACGATTGACTGATCGGTTGCCGATTATTAGATGGGAAAAGAAACTACCTTATCAAAGGAGAAAGATATGAAACGGATTCTGATCTATCTGACCATTCTGGCGGTAGCCCTGGCTTCAATAGGGTGCGGTATGAGCAAAAGAGATAAGGGCGCCCTGATTGGTGCCGCCACCGGAGCGGTTGTCGGTGGTGCAATCGGTGACAAGGCCGGTAACACGGCTGTGGGTGCTATTCTTGGAGCTGTCGTAGGTGGCGCGGCTGGCGCGTATATCGGCAATTATATGGATAAGCAGGCCGAAGAAATCCAGCGCGATCTCGACGGTGCAACAGTGGAGAGAGTTGGCGAGGGAATCAAGATTACGTTTGATTCCGGCATCCTTTTTGATGTCAACAAATCCGAACTGCAGTACGCGGCCAAAGCCAACCTGGAAAAACTTGCCGTCATCCTGAATAAGTATCAGGATACCGAAGTGCTTATCGAAGGACACACTGACTCCGATGGCGATGCCGAGTACAACCGGGAGCTTTCGATCCGTCGGGCCAACTCGGTCTCAACTCATCTGGCCGGACAGCAGGTTATGGCTTCCCGTTTCACGATAATGGGATATGGCGAAGATCAGCCGGTTGCTGAGAATGTCACCAAAGAAGGGAAAGCTCTTAACCGCCGGGTTGAAATAGCAATCTTTGCCAACGACAAACTGAAAGGCGAAGCTGAGAAAAAAGTCGAACAGGGGTAAGCAGCATAGCTGCTTCATCCACATCGCGCTAACCTGACCGGTAGGTCGAAATCCACTGGCGGGTTTCGAAACTCTCAGATTCGTAGGTCGAAATCCCCTTGCGGGTTTCGACACTCCCAAGTCTTGTATTCCGTTCCGTCAGGTCTTGCACGCCAAAGGCGTGTGTGACCTGACGGCTTTTAATACCACTCAGAGAGTGTCAGGTCACAATTTCACTAAGGCGAAAGCAAGACCTGACAGAGCATTAATACTTTAGTAGATAATGGTTCTAAACAGGGGGGAGTCTCCCTCAGTATACTCATTGGTGGCTGGCGTTAGAATACCATGGGGTTATTGATACAAGAGGCCTCTTACTCACAATCTTCTACGCCTCCAGATACATCAACGCATCCGGGATGTTGTCGAGAATATCCGAAGCAATAACAGAGCGCGGGGTCAGCATATCGGAAGCCAGATCACCCGCCAAACCATGAATGTACACCCCTGCAGTAGCAGCTTCAAATGCGCCCATCCCCTGCGCCAATAGTGACCCGATAATCCCCGAAAGAACATCCCCCGATCCTCCGGTCGCCATACCATGATTTCCGGTCGGATTCAATGCCACTTTCCCCTCGGAATTGGCAATAATAGTCGGGCTTCCCTTCAACACCAATACGATGCCAAACTCAGTTGCAAACCTGACCGCCGTGCTTATCCGCTCATGAATCTCTACCGGCGCTTCCTCCCCGGTCAATCGCTGAAACTCTCCCGGATGCGGAGTCAGCACCAGCGCTTTGCATTTAGACTCTTTCAGAACGGATGTATTCCTGGCAATTGCATTCAAGCCATCGGCATCAACCACAGTTGGCAATTCCAATGCGGCCACAAGGCGGTACACCAATTTAGCTGTCTCATGATGTTGTCCCAATCCGGGGCCAAGAACCAGGGCATCGTGCTGGGGCAGTAATCGCTTTATCTCCCCCAAAGAGCGAAGAGCCAGCGCACCCTTTTTTCTTACTTCCGGTAGGGGGTGGCCGGTTGATTCAGCGCAGAGGGTTGAGATTACAGGTAGAACGCTTGAAGGACAACCGATCTTGGTCATGCCGCATCCTGATCTAAGCGCGGATTTAGCCGCCAGGGCCGCCGCCCCCGTCATGCCGAGCGATCCGGCCACAATCAGCAGTTTGCCAAATGTCCCCTTGTGCCCTTCGGCATCTCTCTTCGGAAGTGACAATGTCACCTTGGTCGAAGTGGTCAGGCTGCAGTTAAGGCCAATAGATGCGATCACATTTTCAGGAATCCCAATCGGTACCACCCTGATTTTTCCAGACAATTCTCTTCCCGGTGAGACATAAAGACCGTACTTCGGCAGGGCCAGCGGATAAGTATAGTCAGCCGATACCACTTCCCCCTGATGTTGGCCATTGTCCGCATTGAGACCGGATGGAAGGTCGACCGAGACAACGGTCAGGTCCAGATCATTAATATAGCGGATTAAATCACCCGGAACTCCCCTGGGAGCCCCGGAGAATCCGGTCCCGAAAATAGCGTCAACCACAAGGTCACAGGCGTTTGTATCGACAATAATCTGCTTGATATCTTGCACCTGCTCAATCGTTACCCCAATCTCCTTAGCTCGCTTGAGATTGGCCGCGCAATCTTCGGACAGTTTCTCTTCTGGACCGGGATAATAAACTTGTGGTTTGTGCCCCTGCTCTTTGAGGTAACGGGCGATGACAAATCCGTCCCCCCCGTTGTTGCCGTTCCCGCAAAAGAGAATAATATTGGCGGAGTTGATTCCGCTGAGTATGTCGGTCTGAATCTGTTCGGCTATTCCCCGGCCCGCGTTTTCCATTAACTCCAGCGAAGGAATCCCCTTCTTATTAATGGCCTCGGAGTCAATCCGTCGCATCTGCTCAGCCGTAACCAGATACATAACTACATCCTGTTCGTTCAACTGTCACGGGCAGAAACGGCCCGCTTTTTCCCTTTGGTCGATTTACTCTCCAGCCCAAACTTAATGGCCGAGAGAGCATCGGAGAAATACTTCAGCTTGATACTCTTCTTTAGCTCTTTGGGGAGTTCCTGAGCATCCTTGCGGTTCTCCTCGGGAAGGAGCACGGTCGTAATACCGGAGCGATAAGCCGCCAGCAGTTTTTCTTTTAGTCCGCCAATGGGCAGCAACTGGCCGCGAAGAGTTATTTCGCCGGTCATTGCCAGCAACGGTTTCACCGAACGCCCGGTCATGAGCGAAGCCAGCGCCACAGCCATAGTGATTCCAGCCGAAGGCCCATCTTTTGGAGTAGCCCCTGCCGGTACATGAATATGAATCTCCCGCTTCTCAAATGATTCCGGCTTGATCCCCAGTTCTTCAAAGTTCGATCTCAAATATGACAGACCGGCCCGGGCCGATTCTTTCATGACATCTCCCAGTTGACCGGTCAGGGTCAGCGAAGTCTGCCCCGGCATGGAGATAGCTTCCACAAAAAGAAGTTCCCCCCCAACCGATGTATACGCCAGACCGGGAACAACACCAACCTTCCCCTGTCGGCTCAGAACTTCCCGAATGAATTTGGGCGCTCCCAGCAATTTGGGTATATCAGAATCTTTCACCGTGATTTTCTTTTTGTATCCACTGGCCACGCGTCGCGCGACCTTACGAATCACCGAAGCAATCTCGCGCTCCAGGTTACGCAGCCCCGCCTCACGGGTGTAACCATCTATGATAACTTTTACGGCACTATCGTTAAAACTGATATTTGACTTGTTCAATCCATGGTTGGCCACCTGCCGCGGAGTCAAATGCTCCCGGGCGATTGCCATCTTTTCAATATCCGTGTAACCGGGGATACGAATTACTTCCATCCTGTCCCGGAGAACAGCCGGGATGGGTTCCATCCAGTTAGCGGTCGTAATGAACATGACGCGCGAAAGATCAAACGGAATTTCCAGGTAGTGATCACTGAATGTATCATTCTGTTCCGGATCAAGAACTTCAAGAAGGGCCGAAGCCGGATCGCCCCGGAAGTCGGTACCCAGTTTGTCAACTTCGTCCAGCATGATGACCGGGTTGTTGGTTCCACACCGCTTGATCGACTGAATAATACGCCCCGGCATAGAGCCAATGTAAGTGCGCCGGTGACCACGAATCTCCGCCTCGTCACGCATACCCCCCAGTGATACGCGGGCAAACTTCCGTCCCATGGAACGGGCTATCGATTTCCCCAGCGAAGTCTTACCGACTCCGGGAGGGCCAACAAAACAGATAATTGGTCCCTTTACATCCGGCTTTAACTTGAGCACGGCCAGATGTTCCAGAATGCGGTCTTTTACCTTCTCAAGATTGTAGTGATCTTCATC
>JARGFS010000158.1 GCA_029211095.1 bacterium
CTGCGATAGTAGTGTGTCAGAACCTACCTTGTCTGCTCTGATTACTATCGATCCGGTGCCGTTTATGGTTGCACCAATCACATTGTCTCCATCTCTTTTCTCAATTGGGATAGGTTCGCCGGTAATCATCGATTCATCTACTGAGCTACTGCCATCAACAACGGTACCGTCGACCGGTATTTTCTCCCCAGGTCGCACTCTCAACTTATCCCCAATCATAACTTCCTCAAGCGCAACATCCTCTTCACTACCATCAGGATTGAATCGACGAGCTGTTTTTGGAGCCAGTCCGAGTAGAGATTTGATTGCAGCGCCGGTTTGACTACGAGCTTTTAGCTCAAGGACTTGTCCAAGGAGAACTAAGGTAACGATCACAGCCGCAGCCTCAAAGTAGACAGCTACCGTTCCAGTTGTTTCACGAAAGGCATCGGGGAATATATCCGGCAATAATGCCGCAATAAGACTATAAATATAAGCGACTCCTACCCCAAGTCCAATGAGTGTAAACATATTTGGACTTCGATTAACTACTGACTGCAACCCCCGAACAAAAAACGGCCAAGCGCCCCACAGTACTACTGGGGTGGCTAAAGCTAATTCGAGCAGTGTTAGGGTCTTTGGTGAGCCGAGCATTAGTAGCCAACTATGAACTACGGGGATTATACCGCCCATAGCGATGATAAGAAGTGGAATGGAAAGCCCCGTGCAAATCCACAGACGCCTGCTCATACTCGCCAATTCAGGATTACCTTCCTCGTCCACTGTAATCGTTTTTGATTCCAATGCCATGCCACAGATAGGACAGTCACCGGGTGTATCCTGTACAATCTCCGGGTGCATGGGACAAGTATATTCAGTCCTCTGACTGGCAACCGAAGGAGATTTCGGCTCGAGTGCCATGCCACATTTAGGACAATCTCCCGGTCCATCCTGAAGCACTTCCGGATGCATAGGGCAGGTATACTCAATACCGATAGCGTTCGCCACAGAATTCATGACTTCGTGGTCGTCCTTACTGTCGTGACAATGACCGCACTTATGGGCATCGCTTTTACCCAGATACTGCTCTGGTGCCGCATTGAATTTGGATTTACATCCTGCTGAGCAGAAGTAATAGTCTTGGCCTGCAAACTCTGAACGAAACTTGCTATCACTTTTAACACTCATCCCGCATACGGGGTCATTGAGATTCACTGTGGCCTCCTTTGGCATCACTATTCCTTTTCATTGTTTCGTCGCGTAGATACCATGGCAGTTTAAGTCGTTTGGGAAAGACAAGAATGAATTCAACCAGACAATCACTCTCAAATCGAAATCTCGCATCTCCAAAGTGATTGTTCATGACGTTCAAGACAGGTACCAGAGCATATTCATGATGAAACTCACTACTCAACTCCACCAGTTCGCTGAGATATTTAGAATCAAGAGTTATCGTACCAGCGGATGCACCGATCCAGGAATATGCTGAAGATTGGCCTGTAAACAAGGTCAGTTGTCGAACTTGCCGATTCCTTTCAACTAATGCTGCCACTAGTTGATGAAGCACTCCTGTCAGAGCTACCTTATTAAGCTGTACAGGGATTTTCATCTCCTGAACCTGTTTTTTTAGCTTGATACCCTTCAGTCTCAAGCCTGTATCTACTTGAGATGAAAACCAAAACAAGATTTCATTGAGGTTTTGCTTTTTCAAACGTAAGCGTTTACGCTCCACCAGTGAAATTAGATCACTCCGAACTCTTTCGATTCTTGTAACTTCATCTCGAATAATCTGAGTACATGATTGGAGTGCTGTGTCATTTCTCTCCATCGGCTCCAGAGCCACTAGCATGCCATTAATAGCCCGAAGAGGACCTTTGAGGGATCGAATTATGGTACGAGAGAGGTTTCCAAAGAGAGCCATTTTTTCATAAGATTGCAGCGTGCGTTGATTGTGCGCCTCTTGTTCAAAAATGTATCCTGCGCTCAATCCGACAACCTGGAAAAGTGAAATCTCGATAATCTGATTCAACTGATATTCCGGATGTGACTGCCATCCGAATAAAACATGGGGAAGGTACACCGCACCACTGACGACAGAGACTATAAGCCCTCCCTTGACGCCGTAACGGTATGCAGCCCAGACTATGGGAATATAGTACAAACGCTGCAGGATGTTATGGATAATAATGTTATCTTCTGGAGTGAGGTAATGCCCAATTGAAATGCTGGTGAGGATAATCCCCAGAATCCAGGTGAGCTTTATCCCGACTGTTGATAAGAAGGACGAGCCGGGCCAAGTAGAGTCGAACTTTTGTTGGACAGAATCTCTCTGCGCTGTGGTACCAGGTTTTGTTCCGTTAGGCATATCGATTGTTGATGGCATTTTCATTTAGGTTTTTCCTCAGTAATTGTTTGCCCCGATACAATCTTGATTTCACCGTCCCAAGACTAAGGTCGGATTCAAGGGCAATCTGGCTATACGGCAGATCCTTAAAGAAGTACAAGACCAATGGTTTTCGATATTCGTCCTTTAATTGGTATAGCGCCGACTGCAAAGAGTCATCAAGGGATTCAGAAATCATATCCTGTTCTGGAGAGGAGCCCCTTAACGGAAACTGCGAGAGCCTGTTGAGGCTTGCTTCAGGGAGACAGTCAATGTCTACAGAGATGACTCTCTTTGAATAAACCCTCCATTCGTTTATGTGATGGTTGTTAAGAATTCGGAGGAGCCACGCCCGACAGTTTGTTCCCGGAGTGAATCGATGCCAAAATCGAAATGCACGTAGAAGTGTCTCCTGGACCAGGTCATTCGCATCCATTTGATTTCGTGTAAGCCCCAGAGCAGCCCTTCGCAAATTGGGTAGGTGCGGATATATCTGTAACTCAAAGCCTGATTTCAAAGAAATCTCCTTCACTAGAATTGTTTGCCTTCTTTCGAGAATAACATCTTCCCCATGTAGTAACTGTCGTCGGTTGATATAACATAGATATATACGCCACTTGCAACCTCCTGATCGCTATCCTCAGTTCCGTCCCACTCCAACTGATGTCTTCCAGCTCCCCGCAATTCATCTTGAAGAGTCTTGATGTGACGTCCGAAAGAGTCAAAGATGACAGCATGAACTCTGGCCTCTTTAGGCAGATCGTATTCAATTGTAGTCACATGATTGAATGGATTCGGAAAGTTCTGACGCGCTTCAAAACTATCCGGGATTCTATCCAGATTCGCATCGAATACAGGCGATAAGCTGGACACTTCCTTGGCGTTAGCTATGATGCCGCGAGTTCCTTGACTCGTCTCGAATTGGGCTTGTGCCCCGAGGGTTACAAATACGCCCATGAGCACTGAATATACTATGGTCTTCCACATCTTCTACCTCGTCTTCCTCTATACTTCTGTCACATTAGAAAGCAACAATCGTGCCAAAGGACATTTGTACGTCGATTCGCACCGCTAAGGCACTTATCTACATAATGTTATAGCAGCTTCTGGTTTAAGCTGCTCACGTCAATAATGCGAATGTCCAACGAGTGGAGAATAATATTAACCAAGAGTGGACAATATTCTTATGTGGGTTCACTGTGTGGCAGTCCAGAGAATTAGGACTACCTTTCACAACATAGTTCGTATCGCAGGTCGCGGTTCGAGAAGGAGTTCAATTCAAATTCATGTGCCCGCACATGAGAGGAGGGAGGCCGACACTTAGACGTACGATTTGTACTGATCTAGGTATCGGCCCAATTAGTGAAAAGGTGGGTAGGTTTTGCTGTTATGTCACTAAATGACACATGCGACATTTTTCGTCTGCATTCTCCAAACTTATTAATACTGTTTTTTCTGCTATGGACCGGTTGTGAAGTGAATCATGTGACCGTCGTATTGCTGTTGACTCATGTTCATCATCTCTCCGTTATTCGCATGAACATCGCCGTATAGGAACATCATATAGTCGGAATTTGGCATCATTGTAGAATCAAGTGTGAAGATACAGGTGTCCATTCCGCCGCTCCATTCAAATAATCCGTCATATTGAATACTATCCATCCAGTTCATCATCTCGCCCATCCCCATCATCCCCATTCCCCCCATGCCCAAATGATGATCAAGTGAATCCATCCACATGTGCATATCGTCACCGCCGATCACATGGAGATTAGTCATTACAGTCGGCGTATCCATAGGCATATCAAAAGCGAACATAATTGCCGAATTGGGTGGCACTCCTGTGCTGCCATCACTCGGTATCGCCGAAACAAGTTTCGGAGCCCCACTCGGACCGTTGCCGGTTGAAAATCCAAACATGTGATGACCGTCATCATTCTGGCTCATTCCACCCATCATTCCTCCCTGATGATCCCGCATACCGGAACCATCCAGCACACATAGATAATCGGTATTGGAATCCAAAGGAGTGTTGGGCACGAATCTACAGCTGTCACGATTGCTGTTCCAGTGGAATACTCCCGCTGTGTGGATCGAGTCCATCCAGTTCATCATGTGATTTTGCTGATTCATGTTCATCATACCCCATCCCCCGGAATGTGCCAAAGAATCGCGCCACTCATGCATTTCTGTCCCACCAGATAGATGAAAATTGCTCATTACCGACATTGTCTCCATTGTTCTACTGAATTTCACGGCAACCGATGTTGACGTAAGCACGCCAGATGTGCCATCTACAGGATGTACACTAAGAATAGTTGCCTCAGTTGTGTTATTCGTTGACATCATTTTATCGTGATCATCGCCACAGCCGGCACCAATTGCGACCAATATCAGGATGAATATTACAATTACTACGGTATTTTTAGGCATTATAGAGGTCCTCACATTTGAGTTTAGAAGTTAAAATAGTCTGGTCCAAAGACCAGTGATGCACCCAAATGCCCGGTCACACTTACAAGAATGGCGTTAACAATAATTGCAATCCTGTAAGACCAGACAGTTCCCTTCGATGATTGCTGTAAGAATCGTCTGCCCGCATATGCTGTCAGTATAGTGACAATTCCGGTAGAAATACCCAGCAATCGGTGCCAGTCAAGATATCCAGTTAGAAAAGATGGGTAATTCGCCGCAGAGCCAGCGGCAAGCCCAAGCAGGACTGTTCCAATGCCTGTAAGGGCTGCCAAATAAATGCTATACACTGACACATAGTTCATTGTCTGATTTCTAAGGATAGCAGCAAGAATCATGAATAGCAGTGCTGATAATACCAGAGCAATAGGAAAATGAGTCATCATCGGATGAAACTTGCCGGCAAAACCGATCAATGATGAAGACTCACCGTGATCGGTTTCGTGGTCGTGCGAGACGTCGTTTTCATGATTCGAACTAGCCAAATCTGTCTCTTTTCCATTCTCTTCATGATCATGAGCCCCATCTTCATGATCGATAGAAGAAACCTCCTGGTCCGAATCCGCTACACCCGACTCAAGGTTAGCAGTATACGTTTCAGGGTTGTTTAAGAAATCTTTCTTGCACTTGTTGCAGCAGAAGTAGATTGTCTGCCCTTGATAATCCACCGAGAACTGTTCTTCCGCTAACTCACTAGTTGTAACTGGACAATACTTGTTGGACAGTTCCTCTGCTTTAACCACATTCACAACTAACAATAGTATCGCTACCAGCATAAAATTGGTCAAGCGTTGCCTCACTGAGTATGGTCCACATATTGTATTGCGTTTATTACTCATTCTGTTATTTCCTTTTTCTTAAGGCGCATCTCAGCTAACGCACAGTACAAAGTGGGAACCGTGAAGACAGTAACAAGGACCACAGTCATGCCGCCAAACGAAGGAATGGCCATGGGTATCATCACATCCGCTCCACGTCCCGAGGAAGTTAGGACAGGAATGAGCGCCAGAATTGTTGTGGCTACGGTCATTAGAGCAGGGCGTATTCGACGCTTGCCCGCTTCTACTGTCGCTTCGCGAATGTCAAAAACAGTAGATGGTTTCTTGCGATCAAACACTTGTTTAAGATATGTAGATATAATCACGCCGTCATCTGTAGCAATACCAAACAAGGCCAGGAAACCGACCCACACAGCAACTGACAGATTGTACGCCCGTATCTGGAACAATTCCCGTAGATCGGTGCCGAAGAGTGAGAAGTTCAAGAACCAATCTTGACCATACAGCCAGAGCATCAAGAATCCACCGGCCCAGGCAACAAATATTCCGGAGAAAACCA
>JARGFS010000159.1 GCA_029211095.1 bacterium
CCCGCTGGTTTTCATTCGGTCCGGTCAATCTGGCTCCATCAGATATAGCCAAGATTTCGCTCCTGCTCGCATTATCGAGATTCCTCGCCTACACCAAACTCTCGATCGCATCCAAACGACGGCTCGCCATCACCGCGATACTGACAATTCTGCCGATGGCTCTTATTCTAAAGCAGCCGGACTTGGGTACCTCTTTGGTCTTTCCGGTCCTTCTTTTTGTGCTCTGGTTCTGGTCTGGTATTTCTCCCTGGTATCTGATTCTGATAGTTTCCCCGCTGATCTCCCTGGTGGCCGCCTCGCATTGGTTGGCCTGGGCTATCTATCTTGTGGCTCTCATTGTTTTCCTGTTTGTGATCAGGCCGGGACTCATTTTTGGGCTCTTCACTGTCGTTGTCAATCTGGCCACTGGAACCGTGACTCCATTTCTTTGGAATCGATTGGCGGATTATCAACAGCTGCGCATTCTGACTTTTCTGGACCCGGGGCGCGATCCGCGCGGGGCCGGGTACCAGATAATCCAGTCCAAAATTGCCATCGGTTCTGGCGGGGTGCTCGGTAAAGGGATGTTTCAGGGGTCGCAGACAAGACTGGAGTTCCTTCCGGAAAGACATACGGACTTTATCTTCTCCGTTCTGGGTGAGGAATTTGGAATGTGGGGAACTCTCATTGTGATGGGACTTTTCTCTTTCATCTTCTACCGCGCCATCGTTATTGCATCTCGCTGTCGGGCCAAGTTTGCTTCCAATCTTGTCATGGGAGGAGCCGGGATCATATTCTTTCAGTTCTTTATTAACATCGGCATGACCCTGGGGTTTATGCCCGTAACCGGACTGGCCCTTCCGTTTGTCTCCTATGGCGGAACTTCGCTGGTACTCACCTGGTCGATTGTTGGCCTGATATTGCTGGCCGACTACAACTGGCAGGAATATTAGCGGGACCGGAAGCAAGACCAGAACATCTATGAAAAAAACAACTGAGTTTAAACAGGCCGGATCGCTCTGGCTGCTTGTGGCCGGAGCTGTCTGTATCAGCTTTGCTCCCGTTTTTGTCAAGGCGATTGATACCGAAGTATTGGGGCCGACCCCGATAGCCTTTTGGCGGCTCCTTCTGGGAGCGTTGATTCTTTTTGGTTGGGGGGGGCTCTCAGGTCACTCGCCAAAGATCAGTTCTCGCATTTTTGGTTGGGCGCTACTGGCCGGATCAATATTTTATGTCGACCTCTTTGTCTGGCATCGTTCCATTTACTACGCCGGGGCCGGAATGGCCACCATTCTCGGAAATACCCAGGTATTTATGACGGCCATACTCAGTTATTTTGTCTTCAAGGAAGTGCTGACCGGCCGGTTCTTCATAGCTGCCATCAGCGGTATCCTGGGTGTGGTGTTGCTGGTCGGTGTCGGCAGCGATGTTCAGGCAAGCAAAGAATACCTGCTGGGGATAGCCTTTGGACTCGCCACCGGGGTTGCCTACGCCCACTACATTATTACGGTAAAACACGGCGGCTCCAAAAAAGATCGCCCCCACCTTCTGGTCTTCATGGGCTGGGTCTCGCTGACGAGCGCATTCGTCTCCGGTTTGTCGGTATTGATTGAAGGGGAGCCCTTTATGCCGACCGAAAGTTCCGCCTGGCTGAATCTGGTCGGCGTTGCTCTGGTAGCACAGGCGATAGGGTGGTGGGCAATTTCTACCGGCCTGTTAAGAATCGAAGCTTCCCGATCCGGCCTAATACTATTGCTCCAGCCGATTCTGGCCACCGTCTGGGGTTGGCTCTTTTTCTCCGAACAGCTATCAACCCTGCAGCTGTTGGGTGCCGCCATCACTTTGACCGCTGTCTATTACGGCTCAGTCTACGGCACCAGGAGAAATAAAAAAGGCGACGTGAGCAACGCCGCCTCTTAGTCTTCAATTAGTAAGCCGATTTAGTCGACCAGCACCTTCTCCAAACGTTCCGCAATATAATCGACATTCTCTTCGCTCAGGATCAGCGGAGGAGAGATACGGATAGTATGCCCATGACTGTCGTTGGCCAGCAGACCGAGTTTCAATAACTCACTGCAGAAAGACATAGCATCGCCTTTCGTAACTTCAATTCCAATAAAGAGGCCACGTCCGCGCACCTCTTTAACATGCTTGGATCGAGCGGCGATATCATCAATCTTCTTGTGCAGGATGGCGCCCATTTGGGCCGAACGAGAGGCGAGGTCCTCATCAATCAGCACATCCAGGGCGGCGTTACCGGCCACGCAGGCCAGCGGGTAACCGCCAAAAGTTGACCCGTCCCGACCCGGCTGGTAGACAGCGTCCATAATCTTGTTGTTGGTAACAAAACAGGAAAGCGGCACCAAACCGCCGGAGAGTGCTTTACCCAGGACCACGCCATCCGGGATGACATTTTCATGTTCAAAGCAGAACATCTTTCCGGTCCGAGCCAGACCAACCTGAATCTCATCAAAAATCAGCATCAAGTCGTTTTCATCCGCCACTTCGCGTAAACCCTGAAGGAATCCTTCCGGTGGCTGATACATCCCGCCTTCACCCTGCATCGGCTCTACCAGAATTCCGCAGCTGTTTTTGTTCACCGCCGCTTTGACTGCTTCAATGTCACCATAGTCGACAAATACGAATCCCGGAACCATAGGTCCGAAACCTCTCTTGTACTTTTCTATCGATGAGACAGAACAGGCGAGAAGGGTGCGACCATGGAAGTTATTGTTAAAGACGATTATTTCCTGCTTGCCGTCCACAATCCCTTTGTTGATATGTCCCCAGGCGCGGACAGTCTTGATAGCCGTCTCAACAGACTCAACTCCGCCGTTCTTAGGGAGAACTTTGTTCCCGTTGGCGCCAAGATTTGGAGCCATCTGTGGAACCAGGGTGGAGAGTTTTTTCAAAAACAGAGCCAGCGAATCGGTGTAGACAACATTTGAGATCACCGAAGCATACTGTCCCTGCAATGCATTTACCAGTGCACGAACTATCGCGGGGTGGCAATGCCCCTGGTTGGCGGCGGAGTAAGCGGCGAGACAGTCCAGGTATTTGTTACCATCTTGAGTATGCAGCCAGACCCCTTCCGCTCTTCGTACTACTACAGCCAAGCGACCATAATGATGCGCACCATGTTTGTGCTCGAAATCAAAAATCTCTTTGTCAGAGAGGGTAGAGAATCCGGGAGTGTTATTTAAGGTTTTGACATCAGCCATAGCAGTATCCTCGCAGAAAAAGACTGTGGGTTTATAAAATTCTGATCGAAGATAACAGTTTAAAGTGATCCGTCAAGGGGGCGTAAGCTGCTATTAACAAAAAAGTTAGGGCAAAAAAGAAAATCACGTTTTAGATGCACTAAAACGTGATTTTGCCAAAAAAAAGTTTAGGACTAAGCGCGTATCTTTTGCATCTGTCGCGCCATTCGAGCATCGATTTCAAGAACCTGCGGTACTTTGGCCGCACGGCTTGAAATCTCGGAGGAGTAGAGAACAAAGTGCGCTTTGCCATCCGAAGTCGGGAAGCTGCCGTTTATCGACGGGCTCAGCTTCTCTTTCAGGTAGTCCAGTTCACTTACAATCTCTTCGAACTTGTTGTAATGGATTTCTCCACCCATTGAGGCCGCCAGCTTTTTGATGATCTCAATGTTAGTCAAACCGTTTACCGGCTCACCAATCGGCTTGGTGTACTGGGCGCTTCCATCCCAAGCCGTCAGGTGCCCTTCGGTTTCAAGATATCCGGACATCGGCAGGAAGACATCGGCCATCTGCGCTGTCTCGGTCTTGAACATGTCGGCCACCACCAAAAAGTCAAGATGGTCAACAAAACTGTTGAACTGCTCGGCCACAGCCGGGTTCTCGCCAAAGACAAAGGCGGCCCGTATCTTGTCCTCTCTGATCTTGCGCTGCAAGTTAACCCCGGACTCCTTGAACAGGTTGGCGATATCTGTCTGCCAGACAGCCGAGAGTTCTCTCAGCCCTTTGGGGTCATCAATAGTAGTTCCGCCGGGAAGAATGTGCCGATCGAAACCGGAAGACTGCATGCCATTCAGATTGCACTGACTGGTGGTCAGAACCAGGCCGGAACCCTTGGAACCAACTTTCCCCAGAAGCATCATCAGCGTCATCAACGCCTTGAGGTCATTGGTTGCACGGTCAATCCGACTCTCAAGATTGTAGCTGGCCACAATCTTTAGTTCCGGTCGACTCAGTAGTTCAGCAATCTTCAGGATTTTCTCAGACGCCACACCGGTAATTGTGGCGGTCTCTTCCAGATCGTTTGACAAGAGGCTTTCTTTGATCTGCTTAAAGTTAGCCGTTTTTTCACTTATGAATGACTCATCAATTTTCCCCGACCTGATTATTTCACCCATGATCCCATTTAACAGAACCGTGGCTGTGCCGCGACGCGGATCGGCCCAGGCCGAAGCATGACTGACCAGATCTATCTCGGTCGAATTGATTACGACAGCTTCTGTTCCGTGCCGCATCTTCCGTTTCATCCGCCAGCCAAGGACCGGATTCTCCAAACTCGGATTGCCGCCGAGGAAGAGGTACAGATCAGCATTCTCAACATCATCATAGGATGCGGTTGCAAAAGTGCTGCCGATCATATCATCCAGGGCATGGTAATCCGCTTCGTTAATCTGGCGATGGAACGAAGTAATATTATTAGTCCCTACGACAGCCCGGGCAAACCGGCCGGTCAGGTAGAGTTCTTCATTGGACAGTTTTGGCGAAGCCGAGACCATCACAGAGTCTTTCCCATGCGTGTCCAGAACCGGTTTAAGACCGTCCCGGATAGCATCAAAAGCTTCGTCCCAGCTGCATTCGACCATTTTGTCCCCCTTGCGGACCATCGGACGGGTAGCCCGGGTACCATCAAGATAGTGCTGGTATCCAAAGCGTCCCTTGACACAGAGTTCGCCTCTGTTAGGACCCGATTCCGGCGGCGCGCCGGTGACAAAAAAGAGATCGGAAGTCTTCACGTTGATGGTGATGTTACAGCCGACCGAGCAATAGTTGCACACATTAAAGACATGTTCCATCTTCCAGGGACCGGATCGACGGAACGGCATCTTCTCGACCAAGGCGCCGGTGGGACAGACGTCAATGCAGTTACCACAGGAGACGCAGTTTGTTTCGTGCAACGCTTTCTCCAGGGCCGGTTTGACGATAGTCTTGAATCCGCGATTGACAAAACCGAGAGCGGAGACATTCAGTATCTCGGAACAGACCGAAACACATCGTCCGCACCGAATGCACTTATTGGAGTCAATCTTTACAAACGGATGCCGGGTATCCGGTTTGTACCTGTTGAAAGCGCCGATAAAGCGCTCCTGATCCACACCGTACTCCGTCCCGTAATCCTGCAGGGTGCAGGCCAGTCCGGCATCGCAGCCGCACTCGGCGCATCGGAGAGCTTCGGTCTTAGCCATCTCATCGGTAAAGCCGGTCTCCACCTCTTCAAATGTATGGATACGCTCAGCGGCCGGTAGCTCTGGCATGTGATGGCGATCCCCTTTGGGGATGTCGGGCAGATCTTCGGGAGTAATCTTATGGAATGAATCCCGCTTGGATTCAAAACGATTGCGCAGCGGATCAGCTACACCGGTTTTGATATACTTATCAATGGCACGGGCCGCAATGCGACCGGCTGCAATAGCATCGACTGCATCGGCCGGACCGGTGACCACGTCACCTCCGGCAAAGACCCCAGGTCGATCGGTAATAAACGTCCCTTCGGCCGCTTCAATCGTCTTCCAGCGCGTCGTCTCAATCTTGTTATCGCTTTCTATACCATCGAGGTCCGGTTCCTGGCCAATAGCGGAAACAATCCAGTCAGCCGAAAGCTCGTACTCAGAGCCTTCAATGACCACTGGCCGTCTGCGACCGCTATCGTCCGGTTCGCCCAGTTCCATGCGATTGGCCGAGATTGATTTCATCCGGCCCTTCTCATCCTTGTTGACTTTGGTCGGAGCAGCCAGAAACTCCATCTTGACGCCTTCTTCTTCGGCAGCCACAATCTCCATTTCATTGGCTGGCATCTCTTTGCGAGTCCGACGATAGAGTAGGATGACCTCATCAGCACCGAGTCTCAGCGAGGTCCGCGCGGCATCA
>JARGFS010000015.1 GCA_029211095.1 bacterium
CGGCCATGGCCGAATCATGGGATCATATTCTAATCGCCCAGTACTTCCCCACCGACATCTGGTCAACTGGAAAATCACCCGCATTCCAGTTTCATCCGGTTATAGAGAACCACCTGTCAACTCTCTCCCCCGAAGAGAGATATCAAAAAGCCAAAGAATCTCAGACAGAAAACTAAATCCGTAGGGCGCCGCGAGGGGTGAGCTACTTAAGGTAAAGCATCTTCCGTGAGGCCTGCTCCTGCCCCACTTTCAACCGGTAAAAATAGACGCCGCTGGCGACAGATTGTCCATCCCGGTTCCGGCCATCCCACTCCACTTCATGAGTTCCCATAGGAAAGAGCCCCGAAGCCAGTATCGCGACCTTTTGTCCCAGGCCGTTGTACACAGACAACTCAATCGGCGTCGCTATCGCCAGATCAAACCGAATCCGGGTCGCGGCATTGAATGGATTAGGATAGTTTGGCTTAAGAATGAACGTACTCGGTAGCGAAGGGGGCGGCTCCGGAAGTTCTTCCCGCCATGAAGGATGCTTGAAAAGATCAATCGCGCTCCCGTCGGAGACTACCATCAGATTACTATCGACATCAATCATAACGCCGGGCCAGTCATTCGACCAGACAAGTTTGGGACGGTCTTCTTCCAGGGCATAAATACCAATCCCCTCATAGCCAACCGTATACAGGCTATCCCCAAAGAATTTGACATCCGAGACAGCGAGATTAAGATCAAGAGTTGTCTCCACAAAAGGAGAAGAGGGATCATCCACATTCAGCCAGGTTATAGTTCTGTCCTGTATCACCCACAGTTTTCCCGACCGGACAAACAGTTCCGAAGTATTCCGGAAGACACTGGTGGTGGTAAGCAAAGCCCGGGACAAATCATCCCTGATCTGGTGTACCCACATAGTCCCCTTGCTTGTGACCGTGTAAAGATTACGCCCATCGACAGCGAAACTCTCTATTCTTCCCACATAAGACCAGCGCTGTATGTACTGCACCTGGCCGGAGTTTGAGAATGCGTACGCTTCAAAGAAATTCTCTTTGGCAATAAGCAGGAATCGAAGAGAATCTGTAGCCGACAATTCACTCAGATAAAGCCGCGAAAAACCAATGGAATCGGTCGGGTAGCGTGATTCCAGAAAGAGCGGGTAGTCAGGGTCGGCCAATCCGGAATAAAGCACCAGCGAGTTTATCGGATAAGAATAGAAAACAATAAGAGAATCATTGGTCCGGACAAAATCTGAGACAGTATTCAGTTCCGGGCTGATGGTAGTGTCCTTCTCGGGTGGAGATAAATTGCTAACAGCGTACGCATCCAGCGGATTAGCTTCGCCGCCGGTGACAACCTGATTCCCGTACAGATACAGTTTCGAAATTGGGCCGGGTCGCGCATAACCCTGCGTGGGACGAGCGCTTCCTTCCAGATCGAACAGCATAAAACCTCCGACTGTCGAAGGTAAAACCAGGTTCGGACTGTTTTCGATAGTCACCATATCACCAAAGATAGAAACCTGTTCAAGCGAGATGGTGTCGGAAATGCTGAAATTGCTCTTGTCAATCAGCAGCAGACTTCGGTCGGTCACCTGGATAATCTGCCGCTCTGTCTGATAAAGCGATCGAGCCGAAGGCAACTCCATCAGAGAGTCATAAATTGATCCGGGAAAGCCGAACTGCCCAAACATGAGTCCGTCATTACTCAGAGAGACGGCAAAACTGGATTCAAATTTGAGGAACGAAGATGGCCGGTGTGGAACCCAGAGGTAATCGACAAAACCAAGTTGGTTAGGTGCCGAAACATCGTAGCGAAGAATACCATTGTACTCATCCAGGACAAACAGCTGATTGTCCTCCACCTCCAGTTGCGTAACCAGTATTCCCTTAAGACTTGAATCGGCAAATCTGGCCGTAGTGTGATCAATCAGATCATATCGTGTAATCCCATCAAACCAGCGCGATACTACCAAATCTTCCCCAATCATTGCGAAATCAGCAAAGTCAGATTCAACATTCACCCTGCCCAGCAAGCTTACCGAGGGAAGCCTGCTCAAATCAAAATAGAGAAGCTCTCCCCCATATTCCTTGACGACCAGATAATTCCCAAACCGTTTCATTCGCTCCGGGTTCATTGTCTCAAACAGCTGCCCCACCTGGAAATAGAGTCGTTTGTCACTATCATACTTGGAGACCACAATTCCCCGCTGCGAGCAGCCAACCACGTACTGGCCGGTTACAACCAACTGGTCAAGGCGATTCCACAGAAAGGTCTGATCGGGGGTCGATGCTCGTCCTGTCCCGCCGCCAGTCATAACCGCTATGGCAAACAGCAACAACATTCCTTTTGACAATAGCATCTTCATTTCAACAGCACCATCTTCCGCACCAAGATGCCATCATCAGTCTTCAGGCGGTAAAAGTAAAGTCCGCTGGCTAATTCGGATCCGTCGAAAGTAACCTGGTGCGGACCGGCGTCAAGGGTTCCATCCAGAACGGTTTCCACTATCTGACCCAGCAGATTGATTATTTCAAGCCTTACTTTTTGGGCCTGTGGAAGAGTGAATTGTATCAGGGTGGCCGGATTAAACGGGTTTGGGTAATTCTGGCTAAGTGTCACTTTTTTCGGCAGCCCCAGCTCCAGGTCATCCACGTTGGTTACAAATGCGGGATCCCCAAGAGGGAACTGGCTGCTGTTAAGATTGTCCCCCAGGAATCTCCCACGATTGGGGCCATCGGTTGCCTGTCCGTCAAAGTCCCAGATCATCAGCGTGGAATTATCACCTATCAAGGCCAACTCCTGCAGACCATCATTGTCGGTATCATGAATCAGGGGGGCAAAACGGGAAGAGATCACCTGGGCCGGGAGCGATGGTGTTACAATTGGGTACCCCTCCAACAGGTTGGCTCCGTTATCCAGAACATAAAGATACTCCGAACCGGTTCCCGGCAGAAGATGTCCGGTGCGGAAAGCGATTTCCGGATATTCATCACCGGTCAGGTTCCCCACCGAAGGTGTGGCCGCCAGTTGATTCAACTCGAAAGCGCGGCCACCAAATCCATTGTTCGAGTATGGGCTGCCATCGGAGTTAAAGATATACAAGAATGACTTGGCGAAAGTAAAGAAAGTCATCAGAATTTCCGGGCTGTCATCCAGATCAAGATCGGCGGCGATAGGAAATGATCCAATCCAGGAATGGCGCGGCAGTTCCGTCAATACGACTGGCCAGCCGGGCAGATCAACCATTCCGTTCTTTTTTGCATACAAAACCGGTACAACCTCGGGCGTCCCACCCACATCAACCGATTGATAGGCCAGCATGACAACTTCATGGAGACCGTCATTATCGAGATCAGCCAGGGTAGCTCCGTTGACGGCATGGGCCGGTTGGACCAGCCCGCTCTGCATCCCATAGGCTGGTCGGCCGGTTCGTCCCTCCAGAAGGATCAGCCCTCCGTAGTGGGAAGAACTAAAGCAGATGACAACCTCATTCAGATTGTCTCCATCCAGATCAGTCGCGCTTATCACCGGAGAAACACTCCCGTTGTAAACATTGGAGCCATTGGTGCTCACCCCGACAGATCCAAACAGCCCGTCCAGCGAATAGAAATAGGGGTCGCCATTGAATTCGTACGCCATTATCTGGCCATTCCCATTAACAATCACCACGGCCGAATCTTCGCCATACCCCAGTTCGGTTATCACCGGCGTTGGATAGGCATACTGGTAAGCCGTTATTCCGGTAAACACTTTAACCGGCCAGCCGGGGACATAGCTTCCATCAGAGTTGATCGCATGGATGGCCGAATCACTGGTGAAGATTATCTCCAGGGAGTCATCCCGATCAATATCATAGATCGCCGGTACACAGCGGGCATCTTCGCTGCTCGGGACCGGGAAGCCGGGGCGGACTATTCCATCAGACTGGTAGATGACCAGCCCCAGCGAAGTCCCCACAATCAGCTCGTTGCTGCCGTCATTGTCAAGATCGGCACAGACCGGTGTCATACCGCCATTCCCGCCAAGCGGCTGCGGCCATCCGATTGCAAAACCGCTGGAGATATGAATTCCAACCGAATCAGAGACATCACTTCCCGGGAAGTACCCGGTCAGCGTAATCATGAAACTGCCGGTATCAAGTCCGGAGATTGTCCAGTTATAAAGAAGCGAATCAAAATGTTCGGCGGTGGATGACAGCAGCCGAACAACCGATCCACTCTCCTTGCGATAGTCCACCGTCATAGAATCAAAGTCAGGACCGAAGGCTGACCCCCCAATTCTGACCGAATACTGGATATCTTCCCCCTGCAACGGGCTGGTCAGTTGGACACGCTGCTGGCGGACATATGTCACACTGGTTTGACTGCTGAACACCCCGCCTTGAACTTTGAGATTGAGTATCCCATTGACCGTGGTATCATTGAAAAGGTACAGGATCGAATCCGTTGGGACACTCAGTCCCGAGACTAACAACTGCCAGTCTTCCGAACCCGCCCCCATTGAATAGTAAAGCGCCCAGGGACCCAAATACCCGGCTACCGGAGCAACTTTGACTGTTATGTCGTCAGTATACCTGTCCTTTCGGAAGGGTTCCAGAATTTTCAGCCCCCCACCGGATGCAAGGACCAGAGAGGCATCAATGTTCAGGTAGCCATGCCCGGTAATGGTATCAACACCCGGATAGTTCTCCCCCTCTCCCCAGGGATCGACAATATCAACTGCCCCCAAAGTCAGGTACTCTTCCAAATCAGCCAGTCCCAATTGCGGTTGAAAAGCGAGAAGTACGGCGGCCGCTCCCGCCACCATGGGAGTCGCCATCGAAGTCCCATCGGCCAACAGGTAGAGTGAGTCAATAATTCTCAGGCCCGGTTCCTGCGCCCCGTACAAATCGGTACCGGCGGCTCTGAGAGAGAGTATGTCTTCGCCCGGAGCCACGATATCGACATGCGCTCCATAGGTTGAGAAGTAAGTCATCTCCCCATCAGAATTGCCCGCCCCCACCACAAACGTGGAATCAAAGGCGGCCGGGAAAAATCGGGTGTTGTCGCCGGTGTTACCCGGCGCGATACAGACAAATACTCCGTTCCGTCTGGCCAGTTCAAGCGCTTCCTTGAGCACGCCGGATTCAAACGGGGTTCCCCAGCTTATGCTGATCACTTGCGCCCCGGCGTTGATCGCGTACAGAATTCCGTTGGCGGCAACAGCGTTGGTGGCGTTCGGTCTGATCTTGACCGGCATAATCTCCGCGAACGGGGCAACACCAACCACACCGATACCATCGGCTGCTGCTGCGATTATCCCGGCGATATGCGTCCCATGCCCAACTGAGTCGGTCACATCGTTGTCCCCGACCGGATCAAAGAAAGTCAACTGATCACCGGAGACATCGTAGCCGAGAGTATCATCAATATAGCCGTTATGATCGTTATCGATCCCGTCCGGAATTTCATCCGGATTTTTCCAGAATCGTCCCTGAAGTTGCGGATGAAAAGTGTCTGCGCCGGTGTCAACAATCGCCACCACTACTTTGGTTGTCTCCGCCGGTGGAGAATTGTACTGATTGATCAGCCGCACGTCATTCCCCGGCGTCCCGGTCTTGGTGGTCAGAATATCATTCTCATCACCGGGGAATCGATCAATACCAAGATATGATTGACCCGTGTTATACAGGTACCATTGATCGGAAAAGAAAGGATCACTCGGCAGGCCAAAAAATTCAATGTAGTAGTCCTGCTCAACAGACTCAACATTGTCAGCCCCCAACAAGTCGGCGATAGCGGTCTCATCCATGGTCTGGGCGGAATCATTGAAGATGAAGTAGCGATTAATCTCCTCCATCCCCCGGATCTCCGGTTTGGCAATCAGTTTGGACATCGGTCTAATTGACTGCCCCTTGGCCAGAGCCATGCTCTTGGCCAGTCCTTTTCCCGGTCGAAGCTTAACAATGAATTTCCCCGGCACCGGACCGGTGGGAAGAGGTTCAAAGGCCGCCGCAGTGCCGATCAAGAACAGAAGCAGCGACAGAAATACTGATTGGATTAGTCTAAACAACTATTCGATCCCTTACCTGACTTGAGACTACAAACACTACCATACCAGGAGATCAACAAAGAGACGGCTGGTCACGGCAATTTGTTTAACCGTATTCCATTAACAAAATAGGCGGAAGCGCTTAAATGTCAAGAAGATATAGGGAGTGGCGCAGGAGCTGCAGAACAGCGCACACGCTCTTTCACGAATTTGCCAGGCAATAAAAAAGCGGCAACAATTGTTGCCGCTCAAAGAAATATCCGTGGGCCGGTATCAGGCAGATTTTTTCTGGATGAAGCCAATCAGATTGTCAATTGAATCAAAATTTTCCGGTACCAGTTCGGCATCATCAACACTGATCTCAAAAGTCTCTTCGATATACTGGACCAACTCCAGAATGCCGGTAGAATCAATAATACCCAGGTCCAGGAGGGAACCGGATTCAGACAGATCCTCCGGGCTCTTACCAAGCATGAAGTTGTCGATTATGAAACTTCTGATTGACTCCCGTATCTCCAAAATAGCACCTCGTAAACTGAATTTTGTTTTTGCTCTGAAATAGTTACCACCTACATGATATCGGCAATTGCTAACTATCCTTGAACTCTCCACTAATGATGGAGCAGGTTAAGCCAATAACCGATCAAAGTCAAACAGAATCCCTCCGCCGCTACCCGGTTTTGGAATAGTCTACCCAAACCGAAAAGTCGCTCCGGTCAAGCGAATCAACCGCCCGGAAGTCGTCCACAAACTGCCAATACAAAAGCTGAGTTGAGAGTATCCCAATAAACGACATATTGTCCTTAAACGATAGATGCGCATGTGACAATCGGGAGCACTTCTCTTTCAGTCTCTCCACAAACAGTGGGTTGAAGAGATTGTATTTGCCAAGCATCTCCTTTGAGAGTAGTCCCGAAACATAATCCGGCGGAGAATCCTGAAAAAAGCTGTTGGAATCAGGAGCCATGTAGGGCTGCTTTACCCGCGCGGTTATCTCTTTGGGGAGTTCCTGCCGCATCGCCTTCTTGAGTATGAATTTCTCATTCAGCCCCAGAATTTTGTGCCAGGGCGGCACCCGACATCCAAACTCGGCTACCCGATGGTCCAGAAAAGGGAATCTCCCCTCCACTCCATGAGCACAGAGCATCCGGTCCCCCTGGGACGAAAGAATATATCCGGCCAGAAGTGAACGGGCCTCAACATACTGAGCCCGGGAAAGATGGTGCCACCGCTCAAACCGATCGGGAAGATCAACTCCAAAAGCCTGCAGGGAGTCCTGCCCGGTTAGTTCATTCCGTACCTCATCGGTGAAAAAATCTTTCACTTTCGTGGTCGTGTTAATTCTCGGTATATGGGAGAAGTAATACTTGTCATACTGCGACAAACCCGCCTTGTAGAAAGTTTCCAGATAGAAACGGGCTCGCGCCCCGGACAGAGGCAAAGTGGGATATAATTTTTTCAGCAGTATCGGCCGCCATTTGGATTCCGGATTGCGCGCCCAGAACCGACGGATCAATGTCTCTTTGAAAATATCATAGCCGCCGAGCATCTCATCCGCCCCCTCGCCGGTCAAGACCACTTTAAATCTGTTCTCACGGACCAGATTGGAGAGCATGAACAAGGGCGTTGGTGCCGTCCGCACCACCGGCTTTTCAGTGTGGAAAATTACATCGGGAAAATTCGCGGCGATATCATCATAGGTGCAGCGAATGCTGTGATGATTGGTCCCCAGGAACTCAGCCATCTGGTTCTGATACCCGGACTCATCAAAGGCCTTATCATGGAAGGCGATTGAAAAAGTCTCCACCGGTGTATCGGTAAAGTTTTTTATCAGCGCGGTTGTGGCCGAAGAGTCAAGCCCTCCGGACAGATACGCCCCCACCGGAACATCGGCTCGAAGTCTGAGGCGGACCGAATCGACCAGCAGCTCGTGGAGTTCTTCCGCCCAGGAATCCGATGAACGACTATGATCATACTCCTCCGGATAATCCAGTGACCAGTATCGCCTGACCTCCAACTCTCCCCCGGTTGCCCGAAAATAGCAACCGGCTTCGAGTTCACTAATCCCCTCAAACACTGTGCGGGGCGGGGCGGTAGTCCACCAGGTGAAAAGCTGATCAAGCCCGACCAGGTCAATCTCACGTTTCACCGAGGGGTCGGCAAAGATCGACTTAATCTCCGATCCGAAATAGAATCTCCCCCCCTGAATTGAATAAAACAACGGCCTTATCCCCAGCCGATCACGCGCTCCAAACAGATTGTGGCTCGAGCGGTCATAGATTACAAATGCAAACTGCCCATTGAACCGGCTCAGGCAGTCGGTCCCCCACTGCTCATAGGCGTGGATGATAACTTCGGTATCACTATTGGTTCTGAATTTGTGGCCCCGGGCAAGGAGTTCTTCGCGCAATTCCAGGTAGTTAAAAATCTCGCCGTTAAAAGTAATCCAGAGCGATTCATCTTCGTTGGTCATCGGCTGCGCACCGCCAGAGAGGTCTATAATTGAAAGGCGCGCCTGCCCCAGTCCACAGTAGTTGTCGAAATAAGCGCCGAACTCATCCGGTCCCCGGTGTCGCATGGCATTGACCATTCGGCTCACCAGCCCGTGTTCGGGCTGAACGGCACTTGAAAGCTGCAGGTATCCGGCTATTCCGCACATATTAGAACTTCTCGCTCAAAGATCACCGGTCCTATCAGTCAGATCAGTCATCGATATGCAGGGGCGGCAATTTGAGATACATGGTAGCATCTACCTTGCGCTGAATATTCTCGTAACCACGCGCTGCCTGTTCGGCAGTGATCCCCAGAACTTCGGCGGCCTTTTCGGCCGGAACGTTTTTCTGCATAGCGTACCAGAGCATATCCATCCGGTAAAAGTCGAGCCCAAAATAGAAATCTTCCTGGGTAACTTCGGAACTATAAGTGTCAGTCGTCGGTGTCCGGTCCAGAATGTCGTTTGGAATACCCAGGTAGTCGGCCAACTGGAAAACCTGAGTCTTGAACAGATGGGCTATCGGTTTGATATCCGCTCCCCCATCTCCGTATTTTACAAAAAAGCCCTGTTCATGTTCATCATAATTTCCGGTGCCAATCACGGCCCAGTTGCGCTTTTCGGCGTGGTAATAAAGAGTGGTCATACGGAGGCGCTGTTTGTAATTGGAGGCGGCTACAATCTGAAGATAAGCTGAGACCGACATCCGCTTCTGCTTGGTCTCGCCAGCGGGAGTCTCAATAGCCAGTTCAAAAACATTGAATTTTGATTTGTCCAGAATGTTACGCGGAATCACGATTCTTGACTTGTAACCGGGACCGAATTCAGGAAAGACTGATTTGATCGCCTCGTCCCGCTTTTCATAACAGCCAAGCCCCTTGAGTCCTTCGGTAAGGTCCTCCACCATCGTCTCTATGCCAAGCTGATTACCGAGAATTCGGGCCAGTTTCTCACTGTCGGGAGAAGACTCCCCTTCCGGCATCATAATCCCAAAGACTTTTTCAGGGCCAAAGGCACGTGTGCAGAGGGCAACTATGACCGAAGAATCAATCCCGCCGGAGATTCCAACTACCGCTCCTTTTTTTCCCATCCGTCCGCCGACCTGCTCGACCATGGCCTGGCATATTTCATCCGCCACTTTTGCGGCATCAATCTTCAAGACATCTTTATTAAATTCCAATGTGTCATTCCCTGATTAATGGTTTCTATTTATCGGTACAGCTCATACAAACCATACTAACCTATTCGCCAGTATCGGCTTATTTCGTTTCTGGTTGAGCCGGGTCGAAAGGCAAAATGCGGTTCAAAACAGAAGCTCTTTGGCCACAGTCGACAACGCAAAACTCAGCCTGATTTTCCTACTCTCCCCTTCGCCGCTGAAGCCGGTAATCTGGACCAGGCAGAATTTCTCATCTTCAAGCCTGATCAGGACCCAGTCATTTACTTTGACCGGAACTCTCAATTCCTCCGCCTTCAGCCCTGCCTCGACAGTCTTGGCCCGGACGGTCTCGCGTTCCCCATTGAACGGCAAAACCGTTAGACGGTTTCTGCGCAGAAACCCGTCCAGCTTTTCCGGCGATCCCAGGTAGTCAACCCCTTTGAGACTGTGGAAATAAATATCATTCGCCAGATCATCGGCCCGGACGAACCTGTCTTTCTCAAACGAGTATCCATCATGCTCACCTTTGTAACGTATGGATAGCTCAATCTCCCCTCTTGGACCGCAGACCGCGACCTGCTCACTGGAAGACTTCGACAAAGTTATATTCGGGAAAACTGTTCTGACCGAAACGTAATATTTCCTTCCGTTCTCCAAACCGCGAGCCTCAAAATGCTCAATCCCATCCTCCGGTTCAGTGTCGCCGGCAAAAGCGGTATGATTGAAAGGCTCGACTGATTTTGGAAGAGCACCATTTCCATACTTCTCAAAGAGAGGTGACTCAGAAATGTATACATAATATCCGCTGATCAACTGGCTGCAATCCGGTTTCCAGAAGACCGTCATCAATTCATTCCCCGTCTCAACAGTCAGTTCCTTGGGCACACAGCCTGCGGGGACTTCATCGGAGACAGTACTCGGTTTACATCCCGCTATCAAGACAGCCAAGAACCCCGTCATCAGAAATAGCTTCATAGAATCATTAACTCCTGTTGTCTCGGGCAGAGAAACTCCGCCCCCTTCTCTGTGACGACCACATCTTCTTCCAACCCAACACATCCAATACCGGGCAGATTGATTTCCAATTCCAGTGTAAAGACGTTATTTGCTTCGAGTGGAATTGTCGGGCTATTCCCGTACCGCTCCCATTTCGGTCCCAGTATTCCACCCCCATCATGCACATCTCGTCCCAGCTGATGACCAAGAGCGTGCTGATATTCCGGGTAACCGTTATCTCTCAACATCTCGCGGGCAATGTCATCTAATTCAAATCCTTTAACACCGGGAATTGACGCCTCCCCGGTTTCGGTAATGATGTCGTACACCATATTGAACGCGTTGGTCAGTTCATCCGGTTCCTGTATTTCTTCGTACCGTTTGAAATAAGCCAAACGCTGGAGGTCCGAACAATACCCTTCGTAGATCACGCCAAAGTCAACATGCAACAGATCACCCACCTCTATTTTGGCATCAGAGGGAAGCCCATGTCCCGGTTCTGTTTTGTCACCGGCGTTGACAATTGTCTCGAATGAATTTGTAACTCCTTTAGCGGCGATCTCAGCATCAATGATTGCCGCAATCTCTTTCTCTGTCATTCCGGGCTGAAATCTGGAAACCGCCGCCCCCCAGGCATCGTTGGCCAGATGAGCCGCTTTTGAAAGCCGCTCTATTTCTCCCGGAAGTTTCCTTGCCCTCAGTTTGGAAACTAACGCCTGGGCTGAGATCAAGCGGTCCCGATAAACCGTCCCCTCCAGATAATCCAGCAGCTGCAAATAGAGCCCGTGACTCAAACCATCGGCGGCAACATCATCCAAAGAATAATTGACCGCCACTGTTCCGGGGTCCAGTCGCGATAATAGCTGCTTAAAGTCCTGCTTTATCCCCTGCGTGTAACTTATTGTTTCTGTGAAATAACCTGATCGACGATAATTCTCAGCATCAAGGTTCCCGACCAGTGCAAAACTCTCTCCGCTCCGGGTAAACGCGAAAAATGACTGCCAGGTCGCGTGATCCCCCACCACCATCGCAAGCGTTGGGTCGGCGGTCATCTTGGTTTCGCGGACGAATATCAGCCAGAGGTCGATATCCAGCTCGGCCAATATACCGCAGGCCTGCTGCCCTTTTTGACGAATTAACTCCATTTGGCCTAAACTATCAGCAAACAGAGACTATTTCAAGCAAATTTTGACTCAAGAAGGGGGCTAAAGCTTTCGGAAATGAATCTCGATAATTGAGGGTAAGACTTAATCTGTCTGATATTCCCTTTTGTAAGGAGGAGCACATGTACGAAAACGGTTATGAAACCGCAGCGAGTGGTGGATTTTTTGGAGGAGCTTTTGCTCTTATCTTTTTCGCCGCTGTCTATTTTTACTTCTCATTCTGCATGTACAAGATCGCGCAGAAATGTGGATGTAACGACCACGCCTGGTGGGCCTGGGTTCCGATTCTCAACGCTGTCCTGATGGTTGAGTGTGCCGGAAAGCCGGCCTGGCATTTTCTGATCCTGTTTGTCCCGATTGTCAACGTGGTAATGTCGGTTATCTGGTGGATGAAAATCTCTGAAAACTGTGGCAAACCGAACTGGTACGGCGTTCTGATGATCGTCCCTTTTGTCGGTCTGTTTGTCCCGGCGATGCTCGCTTTTGGCGGCTCATCTCCGCGCCCGCCGATGCCGCGTACTCCGCAGCAGCCGCGCACACCGGTCGGCACCCCGTAGGAGAATTAATCTCAGGTGCCCCACCATTTAGGGCTTGTTGATAAAGTAGTCATTCGTTGCGTTGGGTCTTGCGGTCAACTTCAGTTGATCGTGTGACCCGACGCAGGACAACGAATTATATGGCAGGTCACAATCCGCTTGGAGCGGATCAAGACCAGCCATAACACAAATCAGGGTTTATCAACAAGCCTTTCACCGTGGGTTAGAATCCGCGGGTCGGGACCCTTGTGGTCCCGACTTTTTTTGTCCACAACCCCCCATCGGATCGGTAACTCTTCCCTCTTTTTATTCCCCTTCCCCTCGCCTGCGCCGTACTTTAAAGGCATATTGACTCTGACTTCATAACCACTTTGCAGACCAAGGAGGTCTACAGATGCGAAGAGTTACGATAATGTGGGCCGTCTGCATAGTAATTGCCGGCAGTGCCTTCTCCCAAACGCCAATTCAAGGAGTATCGGGCAAAGGTCTGAAACTCGGATTCGGCTCCAGCCTGATGACTACTGACTACGAAGAACTCAAAGAGCTATTTGAATTCAAAATCGGCTTTCATGGCGGGGCCTTTCTGACTTACGATCTAAGCCCGAGTCTGAGCATTCAACCGGAGCTGCTGTTTTCGGTCAAAGGAGCCACCTCCGGCGGGATTTTCCAATTGCTCAACTGGTCGGCCAACTACGTCGAAGTTCCCGTCCTGCTGAAATTCAATTTGAGTCCGATCAGCAGCCTGAGACCGACAATCTACGCCGGACCGAGTTTCTCATACCTGATGTCAGCCGAACTGGATGTTATATTCGTTGATCCTCTTGATGTCACTGACTACATGAAAAGCACTGATCTGGGAATCGCGATTGGATCGGACCTGAGCGTTAAGAGTTTTACTTTTGAAGTCAGGTACACAATCGGGCTTGGAACTGTGATAGAGGCTGCCGAAAAAATAAACGCACTGACCGAAGCTGACCCGGGGGATTCCTATTATTTCCCCGAAGACCCGACGGTGAAGCACCGCTTCCTATCGTTTATGCTCGGCTACAAATTCTAAGTGGTGCTATCCTTTTGAAATCTGGCGGAACCGCTAAAGGGTCCTGCCTTACTCAACTGCATCATGTGCATCAACTGCATCATATGCATCAACTGCTTCATGGAGCTACGCGAGAATGCCAGCCCAAGTCTTTCCCGCGAAAGCGGGAATCCAGGTTCGTAGCCCGGCCCCTTGGTGAGCCCCAAGTCCAGATTTCTTATAGTGCAGGATCCCTGCGATCCTGCAAACTTCACGGCCCTCCGTACGTCGGGACCCTTGCGGTCCCGACTCCTATGAACAACGGCACCTACCTCTCTGATGAACTTTCTTCGGTCAAATGGAATTCCCCCAATATCCCCTTCATTTCTGTGATCATTACGCCTGTCCCCTATACATACCATGAACAACCGCATCAAAACAGCAGCAATTGACAACTGCCCCAAAGCCGCATCCATTCCGAATCATCACCAAATCAACAACGCCATAGTAAAAAATGACAAAACGAACCCATTTCGCTACAACGTAAGAGGGCCCATAGAATTACAAGAGAATTACCAATTAGCGAGTTTGTGCAGGATGCCGGAGCAAGTCATTCCCGCGAAAGCGGGAATCCAGGTTTCGATTTTGTTGGCTGGGTCCCCACATTCGCGGGGATTACCAGAGAAAGTTCAAAACCATCTGAAAGGGATTTTGACCTACAGCATGGACCCAAGCCTTGGCTGGGGTGACTTAATTTGTGAAAGTGACTCAGCAATGAGAGTGACGTACTTCACAGTGTCGAAACCGCAGGGTTTCGACCTGCCTGCCAACGTAAGATTGTGCTTAACCGAAGAGTTGCAGTGCCGCTCCGGTTGCAGGCAAAGCATCAAGCCAACTATGTTGGACCGTCGTACTCGTATGGGGGCGGGCCGAGCTTCCGCATCGGGCGCTCGCGCGTCATCTCCTCGTAAACATGAGCCAGAAGTCCGGGGGTGCGTGAGATTATGAAGAATCCTTTCCCCAGTCGCCAGTCAAACCCCATGTCGGAAATGACCGCCGCAATGGCCCCATCAACATTTATCGGAAGCTGCTTGCCAAGAATTTTCTCCAGTGCGCGCTCAATCGCTCTGCATAGTTTAATGTGTTTGCCGCCATATCCATTCCGGTCGGCAATCTCAAACAGCTTGGCCGTCCGTGGATCAATTTTGTGCAAGCGATGCCCGAACCCCGGCATACGCGTCTTGCTCTCTTTGAGCCAGCCAACCAGCTCGGCGGCAATTTCGGTTGCGTCACCACTTTTTTTAGCCCACTCCTGCATGATCCGGGCTGCGTTTTCAATCGCCCCGCCATGCGTGTCCCCTATGACCAGCACTCCACCGGCCATAGCGGCATTGAGGGAGTTTCCGCCGGACATAACTGTGCGTGCCGCCAGTACCGAAGGAGGCGAAGCCCCATGATCAATGGAAGAGACCAAAATGGCGTTCATCAATTCCGCTTCGGCTTTACTCGGCAGTTCCCCTTTAAGAATCAGGTAGACCGCCTCAGCGTAGGACATTTTCTCCATGACTTCGGTGATATCATGTCCGCGCACCGCGATTTTCCCCGGACCGATATCAGTGATGGCCGTTTTCCAGCTATTGTCAGACATTATGAACCTCTTTGAATCTGTCTATTGAATACCAAGCGTCTCATTATATTTTTGTTCGGCAAAATTCAGCCAGAGTGCCTGCACCGAGTCAGTTTCGAGCGAGGTCAACCGCTTGATAGCCGCCGCAAATTCATCTTCGGATTGGTACAACTGTTCAAACGATGGTTTCCCATACGTGTCCAGGTAAAAGGCTATGAACGATGCGGCATGTGCCGACTGATAGCGCTCGGTATTGATGTTGGAAGTAGTATCTCTTCCCAGACTATCCAGTGAGATCAGATGACCACGATCAATAAAATTGAGCACCGATTCATGATAGTTGTTACCGGAGAAATCAAACAGGGCCAGCAAACCGGACTTGAGAAAACTGTATTTCGGTTCCTTGGCAATCCATTTGGGCAGCAGATAGTCTGTCAGCGAAACCCCGAGAAAGCTTGGCATCCAGAAGTGGATGTGATTGCTGTCGGCAAATACCCATTCATGTCCGGTCATCTCCCTTCCCTGCCCCAGACCGGTATAGTAGTAGACATAGATTGAATCGGTCGGAACCGGGATGCCAAAAAAATTGCAGATTTGTGCCTGGGCGGACTCGTATCCGGCCGCCGTGGATTGCATGTTTGGTTCATGCGGGTGCCCCGGCGGATAGATCATTGTGACTTTCCCAACCGTGATACGCGACCAGTTCTGGTAAGCCGTGTCAGGTATTTCGTAATTCCCCGTACTGCCGTTGTCACATCCCACAATACATACCACCAGCAGAGACAAAACAGCCCGGTATACAAGGGGATGCCGAATTTTGCGGACTCTATTCAATCTAAATACTCTCTTTACCTTATCCGTCTCATTCATACATTCACACTGATCCAAATATCAAATTAATATAAGCGGGATTTGTCCGCAGTCAAAGTGATACGTTCGTTATTTTTTTCACAAAGCCGCTTGACTTTATAGAGCGACTGCACGATATTCATAAACGGACAAATTCTAACGGCTTTTGGCCGTTTGATGGCTAGAACACCGGGCAAAGTGTTGAGCGAAACCTACTTGAAGATATGGTCCTGAGTTGATTTGGAAGTTGAATTGAAGATATCGGCCCCTATACTCCTACCCCGGGATATTATTGTCATCGTGGGGAGCTACGGCAGCGGCAAATCTGAAGTGGCTGTCAATCTCGCTCGCCATCTGCAACTATCACAAACAGAACCGGTTTCAATTGCTGACCTGGACATTGTCAACCCATACTTCCGGTCTCGGGAAGCGATTAAAGTTCTCAACAAACTGAAAGTCAGATCTATCGTCCCGGAGGGCGGACAGTTTTATGCAGATCTCCCGATCATTCTCCCTTCCATCAAGGGTGCGATTGAAAACAAGCAAGGGAAACTGATCCTTGATGTTGGTGGTGATGATGCCGGGGCGAAAGTTCTCAGTTCACTGACCGATGCATTTCGTCCGGATGGATACGACATGTTGATGGTGATTAATGCCAATCGGCCGTTCACCTCAAACATGGCCGGCTGCATAAAGATGATGAATCAAATTGAGGCGGCTTCACGACTGAAATTCACCGGTCTGATTTCCAACACGCACTTAATGGAACACACCACCTCAGAGACAATTGAACTCGGCCTGAAATTGTGTGGTGAAGTCAGCGGCGAGACTTCTCTGCCGGTGCGCTTTGTCTCCGCTGAACAGAGAGTCATTTCAACTATGAATATAGAGCAGATCGGTCATCCGGTTTTGGTGTTGGACCGGCTGTTGCTGAAACCGTGGGAAAAACCGGGACAAACATAACTGCCGGATTATCAAGGGATAGAATATGCCAACTGTGAAAATAGATAAAAATCATTGCAAAGGTTGCGAACTCTGTGTGAAAGCCTGTCCAATGCAGGTGCTGGCCATGTCCAAAGATATTACGGTGAAAGGTTACTTGTATGCCAAGTTGGTTGACCCTTCGCGCTGTATTGGCTGCCGCATCTGTGCCGTCACCTGCCCGGACGTAGCGATTGAAGTTCACACCAACGGTACTGTTTTCGCACTCTTTGAATATTAGGCCGAACAAAGGACTGAGACATAATGACAAAAGTACTAATGAAAGGTAACGAGGCAATCGCCGAAGCCGCTATCAAGGCTGGCTGCAGGGCTTACTTTTGTTACCCAATCACTCCTCAGAGTGAAGTCGCCGAGTATATGGCCAAGCGAATGCCGGAAGTTGACGGGGTATTCCTGCAGGGCGAAAGCGAAGTTGGGGTAGGAAACATGCTCTTTGGGGCGGCTGCGACCGGCCGCAGAGTATTCAGCACTTCTTCCAGTCCCGGAATCTCTCTGATGCAAGAGTCAATCTCCTATATGGCGGGGGCTCAGTTGCCGGTGGTTCTGGTCAACATTATGCGCGGCGGTCCCGGACTGGGCGGCATCCTTCCGGCCCAATCGGACTACTTCCAGTCCGTAAAGGGAGGCGGTCACGGCGACTATAGACTGCTGGTCCTGGCCCCTTCGACTATTCAGGAAGCGGTTGATTTGATGATGCTCTCATTTCACCTGGCGGACAAGTATCGCAATCCGGTTATGATGATCGGCGATGGCATGATTGGCCAGATGATGGAGCCAGTGGAGTTTCCGGACAAGTACGAAGAGCCTCCTCTGCCGGACAAACCCTGGGCTCTCACCGGCGCCGCCGGAAGAAAAGCTCAGGTAGTGAAGTCATTGTTTCTGGATCCGATTATGCTGGAGAAAAACAGCTGGCTCCTTCATGAGAAGTATGAGCAGATGAAGCTGAACGAGACCAGATTTGAGTTGTACAAGGTAAACCCAAAAAATGAAATCCTGATAATTTCGTACGGTACAATGGCACGAATCTGCCAGACCGCGATAGATGAGCTTGAGGAGCATGGAATTTCTGTCGGTCTTTTCAGACCGGTCTCCCTCTTCCCTTTTCCGGAGCAGCAGCTTCTGAAAGCGGCCACCCAGAAAGGGGTCAAAGCTGTTCTGACCGTTGAGATGAGTACTGCTCAGATGCACGAAGATGTTCAGAGAATAGTAATGGGTAAAACACCGACTGAGTTTTTTGGGCGGACAGGAGGCGTGGTGCCTTCGCCACAAGAAGTGATTGACCAGGTGATGGGATTGCTTGACAAGTATCCGGGCAAAAAGAAAGCCCAACACTCAGCTTCAAAGAGCAAGAAAGCGCAAGGTAAGTGATGGCTGACAATAGCAAGACAATCTTTGCCCGCCCCGACTCGATGACCGAGAACATCACCCACTACTGCCCCGGCTGTACACATGGTATCATTCACCGGCTGGTGGCGGAAGCGCTGGATGATTTGGGCGTGAGAGAAAAGACAGTAGGCGTGGCTCCGGTAGGATGTTCGGTTCTGGCCTATAATTATTTCAATTGTGACTTCTTAGAAGCCCCTCATGGTCGGGCACCAGCCCTGGCAACCGGATTCAAGCGTCTGCGTCCCGACATGATTGTTTTCACTTATCAGGGAGACGGTGATCTGGCCTCAATTGGCGGCAACGAGATTCTGCACACGGCCAACCGGGGCGAAAAAGTTACCACGATTTTCGTAAACAACGCTATTTACGGTATGACGGGGGGACAGATGGCTCCCACGACTCTGCCGGGACAGATAACCACTACCAGCCCAGCTGGCAGAGATACGGTCAGTACCGGGTATCCGCTACGAATCTCTGAGCTGCTGTCTACTCTGGCCACTCCCTCATACATTGAGCGAGTGTCCGTCCACACACCAATGAATATTGTAAAGGCAAAGAAAGCCATCCGCCGCGCTTTTGAATATCAGCTGGAAGGACGCTGTTTCTCGCTGGTCGAAGTCCTCTCCACCTGTCCGACCAACTGGGGTATAACTCCGGGCGAATCGACCAAGTGGCTCGATGAGAATATGGTTCCCTTCTTCCCCTTGGGCGTTTTCAAAGAACCGGAGAATATGGCATGAGTCAGTACGAAGTAACTTTTGCCGGTTTTGGTGGACAGGGAATTATGACCGCCGGACAGCTCCTGTCTTACGCCGGAATCGCCGAAGACAAACAGGTTGTCTGGATTCCATCGTACGGGCCGGAGATGCGGGGCGGAACGGCCTATTGTACGGTAGTTGTTTCTAAAACACGTATCGGTTCTCCCATCATCAGCAACCCGCGTTGTATCTGTGTATTCAACCGTCCCTCATTTGACAAGTTCGAACCAATGGTCAAGGCGGGCGGGCTGCTCATAGTCAACAGCTCCCTGATCAACTCAACTTCGGATAGAGAAGATATCAGAACCCTCTATGTACCGGCCAACGAAATGGCCATCAAGGCTGGAAATCCGAAGTCGAGCAATATCGTTGTTTTGGGGGCGTTGATTGGTGCCTCAGAAGTTGTCAAATACGACTCCATTGAGAAGACAATTGAGAAGAAACTGGGCCACAAGAAAGAGGCTCTGGAGTCTAACCTCAAAGTCTTGAAACAAGGTTATGAACTGGGCCGAAAAGCGATGAAAAAGAAGGCAAAAGTATGAAGCACGATATTGGCAAGCTGCCTGAAATACTTGATCGGCATCCCAAGAGTCAGGAATCACTGATTGCTATCCTTCAGGATATTCAAAAAGAGTACAATTATATTCCATGCGAAGCACTAACTGAGACCGCAACCGCTTTGAGCATTCCCCTGAGCAAAGTGTTTGCAATCTCCACGTTTTACAATGCCTTCAGCCTGACCCCTCGGGGAGAGACCATAATTCGAGTCTGTACCGGCACGGCCTGTCATATCCGAGGAGCCGAACTCATCAAAGACCAAATTGAAACCGCGTTGGGAATAAAAGCGGGGGAAACTACCCCGGACGGCAAATTTACCATTGAAGTTGTCGCCTGCGTGGGAGCTTGTGCTATGGCTCCGGTGGTGATTAATAATGAAAAGTACCATGGCTCGGTAAAAGTGAGCGGTGTCAAAAAACTTTTGAAAGTAAAAAAGTAAATGCAGATCAAAGAAGTTGAGCATATCAAAAAGCTCCGGAACAAATATCTGGCCAGCCAGAAGAAGTTCCCCCGAAAAGTTATGGTTTGTTGTGGTACCGGATGTCTGGCAAATGGAGCTGGGAAAATCGTTGATGCCTTCACCGATGCCCTGGATAAGAGGGAGATTAAACACTTCGCGGTCGAAGCTATCAAAGAGACCGGCTGTCATGGATTTTGCGAGCAGGGTCCCCTTGTTATTATCGAACCATCCGGTACGTTTTACACCAAAGTAAAAACCAAAGATGTAGACAAGATCATTGAGCAATCAATCGAGCGAAATGAAGTTATTGAATCACTCTTGTTTGCTGAGCCAAAGAGCGGTGAAAAGATTGAGAAATATGGTGATGTGGATTTCTTCAAGCACCAGCATCGCCTGGCTCTGAGGAATCTTGGCAAAATCTCAGCCGACAGTATCATTGAGTATATCAGCGTTGGTGGGTACAAGGCATTCGCTAAAGCGGTAACCACCATGAAACCGGATGAAATAATAGACGAAATTGTGGCTTCCGGTCTTCGTGGACGTGGCGGAGGCGGTTTTCCAGCTGGAAGGAAATGGCGGACCTGTCGCGAAGCTGCGGCCGACACGAAGTATGTCGTCTGCAACGGAGATGAAGGCGACCCAGGTGCGTTTATGGATCGTTCCATCATGGAAGGCGACCCGCACGCTGTCCTTGAAGGGATGATGATAGCCGCTTTCGCGGTCGGGGCTGATCAGGGGTACATTTATGTCCGTGATGAATACCCACTGGCTACGACGCATTTGCAAAAAGCAATTGAAGACTGTCAGGAGAGTGGACTTCTGGGTGAAAATATCTTAGGAAAAGATTTCTCATTCTCAATCAAAATCGCACGTGGTGCAGGCGCCTTTGTATGCGGAGAGTCTTCGGCTTTAATGCGCTCCATCGCCGGGGAGATTGGCGAACCACGGGCAAAATATGTTCGTTCCGTTATCAAGGGACTCTATGACCAGCCGACAGTGCTGAATAACGTTGAGACTTATGTAAACGTTCCGCTCATTATTGACAAGGGTTCATCCTGGTTCAAAGGTATTGGAACTGAGAAAAGCAGTGGCACCAAAGTATTCTCGTTGGTCGGAAAAGTTCGTAATACCGGATTAATCGAAGTCGGCATGGGGACTACTCTTCGTGAGATTATTTTTGATATTGGCGATGGCATTATTGATAACCGTCCATTCAAAGCTGTTCAGACCGGGGGACCTTCGGGTGGGTGCCTTCCCGCGGAACATCTTGATCTCCCCGTAGATTTTGACACTCTCACCGAAGTTGGTTCCATGATGGGTTCCGGCGGCATGATTGTCATGGATGACAAGACCTGTATGGTGGATGTGGCCCAGTATTTCCTCGGCTTCCTGGTCGAAGAATCATGCGGCAAGTGCGTCCCCTGCCGCGAGGGTTTGTTCCAACTCCATAAGTTGATCACCAGAATCTGCGAAGGTAAGGGTGAAGAAGGTGACTTGGAGAAAATGGAACATCTTTCACAGACCGTGTTGACTGCTTCGCTGTGTGGCCTGGGAACATCTGGCCCGAACCCGTTGCTCAGTACGATTAAGTATTTCCGCGAAGAATACGAAGCGCATATTCGGGATAAGAAATGCCCGGCTGGCGTTTGTAAGAGCCTGATAAAGTATGAGATCAATGACAAGTGCACCGGTTGCATGGCATGTATTCCTGCCTGCGGTTACGATGCGATTACAGGCGAGAAGAAAAAGATTCATATTCTCGACCAGGACAAATGCACTAAATGCGGCGCCTGTTATGCTGTCTGCAAATTTGAAGCGATAGACGTTAGTTAGGAAGAATTTGATGGTCAATATCACTATAAACGGGAAGACGGCCCAGGCCAAAGAAGGTGAGATGCTCCTGAGTGTGATCCGTCGCCTTAAGATCGATGTCCCCGCCCTCTGCCACCACGAAGCGGTCGAACCACTTGGCGCCTGCCGTCTCTGTATGGTAGAGATCACCAAGACCGAATGGGATGGCTGGAGCAAGTTTGTAACTTCCTGCCTCTACCCTGTCGAGCCGGACCTGATTGTTTCCACCCATTCTGATCAGGTCAATGAGATTCGCCGCACGATTATGGACTTGTACCTGGCCCGACATCCTAACTCACCGGAGATTCGGAAACTGGCCGAGGAATACGGTGTACTCAAAACCAGCTACGAAGTTCAGGTCGATGGTGACAATTGTATTCTCTGTGGCATCTGCACCCGTATCTGCGATGCGATGGGCTTTCATGCCATTTCATTGGTCGGACGCGGACACGGCAAGACAGTCGCTCCTCCCCTAAACGAAGCGCCGCCGGATTGCACCGGATGTCTCTCCTGTGCCCTGAACTGCCCGACCAATTTCATTGAGTTCTCAGACCAGGATGACAAAAGGACCATCTGGAACAAAGAGTTTGAAATGCTGGCCTGTGTCAAATGCGGAGCCACCACAATCACCAGGGAGTTTGCCGAACATTTGAGCAAGAACAGAGATATACCGTTTGAGTATTTTGAAACGTGCGACAGTTGCCATCGCAAGGAAACTTCGCTGACTATGGGTCGTATCGCCGCCTGGACCAAGGAGGCCCAGTCATGAAAAACCGCTTTATCGTTAACCCCGTCCTCTGCACCGGTTGTCGTACCTGTGAGTTGGCTTGCTCGTTTGCTCATTCGGTCGATGGACAGATGGGGCGCAGCAGGATTTATCCTCTTGATGGCGGCATGACCGACCTCTGGGTTCCGGTTACCTGTCTTCAGTGCGAAGAAGCGGCCTGTGTCAAGTCGTGCCTGGTCAACGCTCTTCGGCGTAATCCCGACACCGGTGCGATAGAACTGAACGAAGATATCTGTGTCAAATGCATGGCCTGTATTGCGGCTTGTCCGTTTGGTTGTGCTCTCCATGACACCCAGCATGACCTGATTATCAAGTGCGATCTTTGCGGAGGTGACCCGGCCTGCGCCAAGTTCTGCCCGACCAAGGCGCTTGAATACAAACCTTTCGAGACCAAGAAGAAGAAGCTCGCCGGTTGACCCACATCGTGGGACTTATTCCTTCGGACAGCGACTGAGGCCTCTATTGGTCAAACAGTCACTGCTACAATAAGAATCCATAATTTCAGGGTGCCACGCCCAAACTTGCTTTGGGCGTCCTTCTAAATCTAATCCGGGACAAACAAGTTTGTCCCGGCCACCCGTCGGCCACCTGTCGGCCACCCATCGACTTACAGCGTGGCAAAGATTGTGGATGGTAGGAACCATTTCCTATATAATAGTAGATATTAAGACCGAAATTTTCCAATATTTTCTGTTGACAAAGTCAAAACTATCCGATAGAATAGATGAAACCCGAACAGTTGAAGTTCGCAAAGTTACGATTATGGTTATGTTCGCTTAGCAACCACATTAACGAGGAACAGATTAAATGATCAATCGACAGTGTCAAATGACAAATCTGGACTCCCCGGTCGGCATTACGGCCGTGTGGCGCAATGGGCGAGCTACTATGAACAGATAGCGCATATAGCATTACAAATGCTTTTTCAGCCCGTTGCACCCCAGTTGGTCAACGGGTTTTTTGTTTGCCTGTTGGTCTGGAACAGAAGATACAGACAGCGCGTAAGGAAATATTGAGATGTTAAATACATATTTTGAAGATGAAAAAGTAACCGGCAAGGAAAAGGACATTCCGACCAGGAAAGCCTTCCTGCACTTGCTGCCACTGCTGAAAGAGCATCGTGGAAGACTCTTCTTCTCATTGCTGCTGCTGGCGGCAGCCACCGGACTCTCTCTGGTCTGGCCGGTTCTGCTGAAAGACGGGATTGATGGTCCGCTCAAAGAGAATGACTTCAACGCTCTCTTGATTTTGGCTTGGTGGATTGCCGGAATTCAGATAGTTACGGTCGTTATACAATATATCATGCGCGTCTGGCTTGAGATTATCGGGCAGGATGTGATGATTGAACTCAAGGAACGACTGTTTAAACATATTCTGTCATTGGATATCTCGTTTTTTGACCGGAACCCGGTTGGTCGTTTGATGGCCAGGGTGGAGTCAGATACGGAGTCGCTCCGCCTCCTGTTCACCAATACAGTCGTGCTGATTGTGGCCGATATGCTGTTGTTGGTGGGGCTGTATGGCGTCCTCTTCTGGTACAACTGGCGGATGGCTGCGGTACTGGTGCTCTCGATTCCGGTGATTGGAATCCTGGTCTGGATATTCCATAAGATTACCACCCACAGGTTTCTGGAAGTTCGCAAGCGGATGGCCGAAGTTACCGCCACCCTGACGGAGTTCCTGCATGGGATGTCTATCGTTCAGGTTTTCCACCGGGGAGATTATGCCCGGGGTCGGGTGTTCAAGGTGAACGAGAGCAAGTTTAGCGAAGACGCTTATGTGAATATTGCGGTCTGTCTCTTTTTCAACACGGTCTTCTTTTTTGAGTATGTCAAGATTGGACTGGTGCTGATTCTGGGACCTGCCTTTGGCATGACCTTTGGCCTGATGATCATGTTCCTGCTATATATCTGGCGTTCGTTTGAGCCAATCTTCCGAACTTCGGAGCAGCTTTCCAACTTCCAGAAAGCGGTGGCGGGAGCCAAGCGGATATTTGCTCTGCTGGACGAAAAGCCAAAACTGATGGACCCGGTTCGTCCTCTCCCTTGGCCAGGCTTGAAAAAGAGCATCCGGTTTGAGAATGTCTGGTTCTCCTACAATGATGATGAGAACTGGGTTATGCGCGATGTGAGTTTTGAACTGCAAGTGGGCACTTCGCTGGCCCTGGTCGGAGTGACTGGTGGAGGGAAGTCTACCGTCATCTCGTTGCTGCTGCGATTGTATGATCCGCAGGAGGGACGGATTACAGTTGATGGGATCGACATACGGGAGATGGCCGTGGCCGACCTCCGAAGTCACTTCGCGCTGGTGTTGCAGGATATAATCCTCTTCCCCGGCGACATAATCTCCAATATCGGTCTTGATGCCGCGGAGGTCACCGATGCGAGAATCCGGGCGGCTGCAAAAACGGTCGAGGCTGACCGGTTTATTGAACGTCTGCCAGATGGGTACCAGACCGAAGTATCCGAGAAGGGCTCTAACTTCAGCCGCGGAGAGCGACAGTTGCTGTCGTTTGCCCGAGCGCTGGCGGTAGACCCGGATATTCTGATTCTGGATGAGGCGACCAGTTCGGTTGATCCGGACACGGAACGTCAGATTCAGAATTCGCTCGATACTCTGATGGAGGGTCGCACCTCGTTAGTGGTAGCGCACCGTCTGGCCACGATCCTGAACGCCAATCAGATACTGGTGATTCGTCGTGGTGAGATTATCGAACGCGGAACACATACTGAGTTGATACTGCAAAGCGGATACTATTCGAGATTGTTCCACTTGCAGTTTAAGCATAAGAATGGAGTTGCAGCTAATGCATAGAAATAAATTCATATGGCTTTGGCAGTACTATCGCCGGCACTTTTATTTGCTGGCCGTACTACTGATTTTCACGCCCATCCAGGCTGTCTTCCAGGTGGCGATACCGCGAATGTACGGATTCGCGGTAGACTTCCTGCAGGCGGGCGAGATTCCGGATGACTGGCTGGCAAAATTGGTGGCCAGCGGCGGAGAGTCGGTCGGGCTCTCCACTCTGACCGCGTTCGGCTGGGCCTTTATCCTGCTCGGCCTGATCTCGGTGATTCTGTACGCTTATGTGCAGACGCATCGAGCCTGGATGAACTGCCGCCTGGAGATGGAGTTTCGACAGGATTCATTCTCGCATACAACTTCCAAGGGACCGGACTTTTTTAACAAATTCCGAACCGGTGATTTGGTAACGCGTATGACCGACGATGTGGCGGAGAAGCTCTCCTGGTTTGCCTGCTCGGGGATATTCCGACTGTATGAGGCGATTCTGAACATCGCGTTCATATTGGTGATGATGATAATGATTGATCCGGTCCTGACCCTGTGGACAGCCGGACCATTGCCGATCTTGATTCTGGTTTTCTTCTTTTTCTCAACGGCGCTGGACAAGCAATATGATCATCTCCAGACCCGTATTTCCCGGTTCAATGATGTCATTGAGGCCTGTTTTTCCGGGATTCGGGTGGTGATGGCCTACGGGCGGGAAAAAGCTCAGAAGAGCAAGTTCCATGAAGCTGCTGCTGATCGGCGGCAGGCCGAGATACGAACGGTCAAGATTGTCGGCGTAGTGGAATCTCTCTGGTTCTATATCTGGCAATTTGCGCTGGTGATTGTAATGGTCGCCGGTGGATACATGGTGATCAACCGTGGTCTGTCATACGGAAACATGGCTGTCTTCATTTACTATGTCGTCTGGTTGGTTTTCCCCATGTTTGATATCGGGCAGTTTTTGGTGAAATCACGCCAGTCGGCGGTTTCCATCACGCGCCTCAGGGAGCTTGAAGATATGAAGCCAATGGTGGCTGACACCTCTCTTGCCCACCGCAATGGTGATATCAAGGGAGGATTGTCCTTTGACAAGGTGAGCTTTGCTTTCCCGGAATCTGATCGGCAGGTGATTGAAGATGTTTCTCTGGAGGTTGCTCCGGGTGAGACAGTCGCGCTGGTTGGCCGAATTGGATCCGGCAAGACATGGCTGGTGAATATGCTTCCCCGTCTGGTAGACCCTTCGGGAGGGACGATCACTCTCGATGGACGGGATTTGCGCCAGTTCAGTCTGGAGGACCTTCGGAGAATTATCGGCTATGTTCCCCAGGAGCCGGCCCTGTTCAGTGACACGGTTCGGAACAACATCACCTTCGGACGGACCGAGATATCGGACGATGAGTTGAACTGGGCGGTCGAAGTCTCCCAGCTCAAAGAGGAGGTGGCGCAGTTCCCGGAGGGGCTGGAGACTTCAATAGGAACGCGCGGCATGTCTATCTCCGGCGGTCAGAAACAGCGGCTCGGGCTGGCTCGGGCGCTGGTTGGAAAACCAAAAATCCTGGTGCTGGATGATTGTACTTCGGCTCTTGATTCTCGGACCGAGACCGCGCTTTGGGATCGGCTGCATGAAGTAATGCCGGAGATGACATCGATCCTGATTACGCATCGGCCGGACCAGTTGCAGAAGGCTGACCGCATTTTTGTTCTCGATGATGGACGCCTGGTTGAGTCCGGACATCATGATGAGTTGATGGCCGGTAAAACGCTGTATGCTTCGATATACCGTAAATACCAGCTTGAAGCCCAGGTGAATCAGTAACGGTGCACAAAAAAAGCCCGGACGAGAAATTATCCGGGCCCTTATATAGAATAGATTGGCGGAGACGTTTTTGTAAGTCTGGTTAAATAGCCGCGAGCAATTTGACTACGCCGACGACCAATCCGACTACGATTAGAATCGGGAGCAGAATGCCGCCGACAACAGCGACAAATCCAATTACGAGGCCGATAAACCCGGCAATCAGTCCGATGAGACCGCCGACCAGGCCGAAAATGGCACCGATAATGCCACCGAGTAGACCGAGAACTTTAAGGCCCAGCAGTATCACGAGGATTGAGCCGACAAAGAGCGCTAAAAAGAATTTTCCCATACCTTTATCCCTTGAATTCGCGTTGAACTGTCTGCTTTTGAATACGGTCACTCAGCCAAAAAGTTGCGCGTCGGGCGGGCGGGTTCACAGAACTTTAGCCGCCACACCTAAGCGTATGAATTACTTGCTTATAGGTCCGACAATGAGAATAGTTGATCCGATTGAGAAAGAGTGTATCTTATGCGACAATTGGATTTCCAAAAACAGAACTGCTTCCTAATAGCCGGAGTCTTAGATGACCATAGAAAATGAGAACAACACGAACTTTATCAAAGAGATTATCAAGAAAGACCTGAACTCCGGCGCGAACGACGGCCGGGTGGCGACCCGGTTTCCGCCGGAGCCAAACGGATTCTTACATATCGGCCACGCTAAGTCTATCTGTCTTAATTTCGGGCTGGCCGAAGAATTCAAGGGACTCTGTAATCTCCGGTTTGATGATACCAATCCGACCAGGGAAGAGACTAAATATGTTGAGGCGATTAAGGAAGACGTTCGCTGGCTCGGGTTTGACTGGGAGGACAGGCTTTATTTTGCTTCTGATTACTTTGATCAATTGTATGAATTCGCCCTGCATCTGGTCAATAGCGGCAAGGCCTACGTCGATGACCTGAGTGCCGATGAGATTCGTGAATACCGGGGAACGCTTACTGAGCCCGGCCAGGACAGCCCTTATCGGGAACGTACGGTCGATGAGAACCTTGATCTTTTTGAGCGGATGCGAGCCGGAGAGTTTGCCGATGGGAGCCATGTGTTAAGAGCCAAAATAGACATGGCTCATCCGAACATGGTCATGCGTGATCCGACAATCTACCGGATTCGTCGCGCTCACCATCATCGGACCGGCGACAAGTGGTGCATTTATCCGATGTATGATTTTACTCACTGCCTCAGCGATGCTATTGAAGGGATCACTCATTCAGTTTGCACCCTTGAGTTTGAAAACAATCGTGCCCTTTACGACTGGTTTATCGAGAACGTCAATACCAAGCATACTCCACATCAGTACGAATTTGCTCGGCTGGAACTTACACATACCCTCATGAGTAAACGGAAGCTGCTCAAGCTGGTTGAGGACGGGATCGTGGTTGGCTGGGATGATCCCCGTCTGCCAACAATCGCGGGAATCCGTCGTCGGGGTTATCCGCCGGAAGCTATGCGCACGCTGGCCGAGCGGGTGGGCGTTGCCAAAAAGCGGGACACTATGGTTGAGTACGGCTTTCTGGAACATGCGGTACGTGAGAATCTCAATCTGACAGCCAATAGAGTCATGGCCGTGCTCGATCCGCTCAAGCTGGTCATAGAAAACTACCCGGAAGATAAATCTGAGACCTTTGAAATTGTAAACAACCCCGAAGATGAGTCAGCCGGAAGTCGACAAGTCCCATTTTCTCGCGAAGTATATATAGAGCGCGGGGATTTCATGGAAGAGCCGCCCAGGAAGTTCTTCCGCCTCTCCCCCGGCCGTGAAGTTCGCTTGAGAGGAGCCTATTTGGTGACGTGCGAGTCAGTCGTCAAAGACCCGGACACAGGAGAAGTTGTCGAACTGCGCTGCAAGTATGATCCGGAATCACGGGGCGGCGACGCACCGGATGGTCGCAAAGTTAAAGGGACGCTCCATTGGGTCTCGGCAAGCCATGCCGTTGAAGCCGAAGTCAGACTGTATGATCACCTCTTCCTGCGTGAGAATATGAATGATATCCCGGAGGGATCCGAGTTTACGGATTTCCTCAATCCGGATTCCCTTACGGTTGTAAAAAATAGTAAACTTGAACCATCCGTCGCAAACGCCTCCGCCGGAGACAGATTTCAGTTCTTGCGCCACGGCTATTTCTGCGTGGATAGTGAGGATTCCGAGCCGAACAAGCTGGTCTTCAATCGGACGGTATCGTTGCGTGATAGCTGGGGCAAAGGGAGGAAGTAGAACTCAAGGCTGAATTGTCGGGACCATAAAAGACAGTATCTACGTGATCTCAATAGGCGGGATCGGAGTGACTCCGCCCTGCAAGTAATAATCAAGTCCACGCTTTTCGGTTAGCCATCAGCAAATAAGCCATCAAGTATACTATCGCGGCCAGAATCAGCGCGGCGGTAAATCCAAACTCCATCGCAAACATGACCACGAAAGTAGCGCCAAGAACCGAAGCTGCACCGTTGACGGCAAAACCCCAGTCAACCAGTTCTCCAACTTTTCGAGACGCTTTGGGGAAAGGCATTCCCATAAAGAAACCGAGCGGAGTAATCAGAAGCGCCGTTACTACGGCCCGCCAGAATATCGGCAGTGAAATCAGCATCCCGGTCAAACTTCCGAACAGGAAAATATCGAGCAGCAGCCAGATAAAGATCCCAAAGAACGGGACAGCATCGTTGAATTTTGAGGAATACCTGCTGCCCACGCCCGAACTCACTAACAGGGTCAAAAGAACCGTTGCGATAGAGTAGATTGAAGCGCCGATGAAGAGAGCATACTTCTGGATCAGGACGATCTCAATCATCATGAAGCCGAGACCAATCGCAAAATAGAACAACCAGGGTGTGGCTCTCAGTTTTTCCCTACTCATCCAGTAAGGCAACAACGTGAGCGGAACAACGATAATAATCGTCACCAGCATAATGATGACCATGACGAGTTTTGACAGAGGGAAACCGCGGAAATCAACCCACTGGTGTATTTTTGTAAGTCCCTCGCGAGAGAAATTTTTCCAAAGACCCATCTGGGCAACAAAAGGACGATTATCGGTGGCCGGTGATAGATCCACCCTGGAGCTGTCCGCCTGCCTCTCCCAACCGTTGAGAACAATCTGATTGATGCTGTTGTCGGCAATAGAATCGACCGGAGGATAGAGCAGGTGGATCTGCTCCCACTTTTCTTCGGTAAGCGGACCGTAGGCGTAGTAGCGGAGACTGTCGGTCAGGGGACGTTTTGAGAAAAGCAAAAGGTTACGATGCATCTGGGGCAGATCGTATATGGCAAAATGATCAAGCGGATCGGCCACTCCTTCGCTCTTGAGAGCATCAATAACGCTGCTCACCAGACGGGGCATGTATACCTGATGCTCCATGGAAAGAAAGCCGCTATCCGACAGAGCGTTCCAATAGTCCTGGAAAGCTTCGGTAGTGAAAATATAGTTCTCCGCAAAGGCAAAGGAGCCGGAGCCAAGCGCGGCCCAGGTATTGGAACTTAGCGAGTAAATCAGGTCAAACTTATTCTCGAATTGCCTGATGTACGTCCGGGCATCTTCGGAAACAACCGTAACCCTTGGGTCCTGATAGATGTTGCCAGAAAAGTCGTTCAAAGTAACTATCTCAAACGGCAGCACCCGGGTTGTATCCTGCACCAGTTCGGATGCCGAAGAGGAGTCTGAGCTGAGCGTGTCGGGAGCGGAACTGTTGACAGAAGCTGAGTCTTGAATTGAGTCTGTCTCCGACTCCGAACTTTGTTCCGGTTCCGGTTCTGGTAGAGATGGGGGGAGATAGCCACAGGAGTCACCATGGGTCATCATGTAGTTTATATGCGGGTTGACTTCGACAGCATGGATCTCGACCGCCCCTTCGGCCAACGCCTGCAATACATCTCCTCCCCCGCCGGAACCGAGCGACAGGAAGGTGCAGGAATCAAACTGATTTATCAGATAGGAGACATTGATCGACCATTCATTGTCGGTGGTGTCATCGGCGTCCCATACTCCATCAAAGGCAAAGACAGGAGAGTTGGCCACATTATCAATATTTATCCCGCGCGCTTCGGGGCCGTAGTCGAATAGTTTAATCTTGGCCATCGCATCCCAGTGTTTGTAAATGACCGGCGCCCGCTCTTGTCGGTCGGGCTCAAGTAAAGAGACAGAATTGATCACGGCAACAATCAGGAGGCCGGCTACTATCAGGGGGAGAATCCGCAGCCATGACGGGGCGGCCAGAATACCGGCTAGCAGGATGGGCGCGGCAATCAGGAAAGCGGCGGCCGGAGTTCCGATAGAGTTCATCAGGAGAATGGCCAGCAGAACGCCGCCAGCCGCTCCGATCAGATCGGCCATGTATAGTGATCCGATTTCGCGCACATGACTTTTGAACAGGATGGCAAGGGCCATTCCACCCAGTATGAATGATGAGCTTAGCAGAAAGATGGTGACAACGAGTTTCCCCAGCATGAGCCAGCTTGTGAACAGGGCGGAGAACTCCAGCCCAAGTTTGAACACGAGGACGGGACCAACAATTCCCATCAGGGCAGCCAGGGAGAGATAGACAGCGACAAGGTTTTTGCGAGACAAGCTCGGGAACAGCCGAACCAGTAATGCCCCCTCGCCCAGCCCTAAGATTGCCAGCGACAATACGAGAAAGGCGAAAGTGTAGAAGAACTCGGCCGACATCAGGCGGGTCCAGGTAAGTTCCTGAGCGACCAAGCTGGCCGATAAAAGCGCAACTATCCAGAGCTGTTTGTAATTCATCGATCGATCTGCCTTTTCGAAATAGTGGTGTGCCGCATCTGCGTTATCATACTTGTAGGTTACGGATCAGAAATGGGAATGTTCAAGCAAAAAGTCTATTTGACGCTTTTGATCAGGAACTCAATTTGGAACGGCCGGGTATGAGCGAGGCCATCAGCATATCCACAAAGACAATGGCCGCTCCGGCAATGAAAGTAGTCTGATAACCATAGGCGTTCCACATGACGCCGCCAGCTACCGGAATTACTACGGCGGTGATATGATTGGCTGTCATTCCGAACGAGAGGCAGTTGGTGACATCTTCCGAAGGGGCAATTTTGCGGAGATAAGAACGCAGGGCAATGGAAGAACCAAATAGAACGTTGTCGACCAGATAGAGCCCAATCAGAACAGGCAGGAAAGTTATATAGGCGTAGCCGGTAAAAATAATCACAAGCAGTAGGGAGCTGGTAACCAGAACCAGTTTCTCCCCCCAGCGGTCACTGACCGTTCCGAGGAGACGATGGGTAAAAATGGTGATACCGCTATTGGCCAGCATGATCAGGGAGATAGTCTGGATATCAAGAGAGTGATTCTTAACAAGCAGGTAGATCGCAAAAGTCGTGAAAACGTGTCTCCGGCATCCACGAAGAAATGAGAGAGAGTAGTACAACCAGTATTTGCTCTTGAGTTTCAGCGTGCGGCTCTCTTCTTTCCCCCGGTTTGATGGCAGGGCTACTATCAGATACAATCCTACGGCTGTCACCAGTCCACCCATCAGGTAGAAGGCGGAGCGAAAATCAAGATAGACCGTCAGCAGGAAAATCAATCCGGCCCCGCCCAAGCCGGCCATTGATTCATAAGAGCGAAGCCGCCCCTGGATGCGGCCGAGTTCATGGTTGCCGGAGAGGACTAACAACTGGGAAGAATTGGTCGGTTCAAAATAATGAAAGCCGAATGACATTACCACCGTGGCGACACCAAGCATCACCAGCGAAGGAGATGCGCCACACAGGAGCAGTCCCAAGCCAAGCAGGACGATTGAAAAAGCAGCTATCTTGGACTCGGTGAAGCGAACCGCCAGCGCTCCAACTCCAAAAGCAAGCAGCCCGGGGACTTCACGCACGGCCTGGATAATGCCGACTTCGGTAGCCGAAGCATCAAATACTTCGACCGCGAAATTGTTGAACAATATCCGCCAGGCGTAGAAGCCGGTCCAGACGGTCAGCGATGAAAAGACAATCGTCTTAAATGAAACTCTATTGATACCAAACGCCATAAGGAGAGAGTATAACTTGTTGCGGTCGGAATGTCTTGTAGAAAACCCAGGAACTAGTCTGTTGCGGTGAGGTCGAGGGCCATGGCGAAAGTCTCGCGGTGGTAAGGGAGTGGTCCCAGTTCGTCAAGCGCGACTTCCTGAAAGCCAATTCGTCGATAAAGCCGATTGGCCGGTGCCAGCAGTTTGCTGGTGGCAAGGATCAGGGTCGTCGCTTTCAAGGTGTGGGCTTTCTCAATGGAGACTTCGACCAAAAGGCGCCCGATCCCTTTTCCCTGATGAGTCCGGGTAACACCAAGTTTGGCCAGTTCGAACTTGGTGTCGGAATGTTTTAGCAGAGCGCAAACACCGACCGGCTCAGTCCGTCAAGCGCAACCAGAACAGAGCCGCCTTGATTGATTATATGCTTCCTGGGGCCACTGAGTACGATTTTATCGTACGGCTCCACCTCAAAGAACTCTTCAAGCCACTCATAGTTGAGATCGCGGAAGGCCTCGGCATGCCAGTCTTCGAAATCGGCAATGATGTTCTGGTTTCCAGAAGCGGTTTTGTTTTCGTTGTCATTCATAATTTCTTCTACAGATTTATGGGGCAAGAGCTCCCATTTGTCGCAACCGCATCGGTTTTAACCAACGTGACTTATGTACAATGCTCATTTGTCGAAACCTGCAAGGGGATTTCGACCTACAGAGCCTTTCGTATTTGTCGCAACCGCATCGGTATTGACCGACAATACTGCTATCAGCTTTTGACCAGTTTCTTGTAGCGGCTGCGGCGGTCCTGTAGAGATTTGCCGCCATGTTTCTCCCGCCATTCAAGATAATCATCAAAGTTACCCTCAAACCAGTGGACCTTCCCTTCCCCTTCAAAAACCATCAGATGCGTGCAGATACGGTTGAGGAAAAAGCGATCATGGCTGATGACCAGAACACAGCCCTTGAATTCCAGAATGGCTTCTTCGAGCATGCGGAGCGTGTTAACATCAAGATCGTTGGTCGGTTCATCCAGAAGCAGCATGTTGCCGCCAACTTTGAGGACCTTGGCCAGATTGGCCCGGTTCTGCTCACCGCCGGAAAGTTTGTCGACACTCTTCTGCTGATCCGAGCCCTTGAATCCGAACATTGAAAGATACTGCCGGATTGGCACTTTGCGCGGGCCAAGTTCTATCTCTTCGGCCCCTCCGCCAATCTCTTCCACCAGCCCGATCTCTCCGGTTAGCGCCTGTCGCTCCTGATCGGTATAGGCAAGTGAGACGGTGGAGCCGATAGTAATCTCCCCTTCGTCCGGTTTCAGATCGCCGGTAATCAGCCGCATAATTGTGGTCTTACCAGAGCCATTGGGACCGACAAGTCCGACAATTGCTGAGCGGGGCATTTTGAAAGTAACATCATTGACAACTTCGGTGTCATTATATCCCATGGCAACCTTCTCAAACTCCAGCACCTGGCTGCCGAGATCAGGTCCGGGAGCAATCTGTATAACGACTCCCTCACCGAGAGATGAATTATTTTTGGCGACCATTTTCTCATAATCTATCATTCGGTTGCGGGAGAGTTCGCGCCGCTCGTTGTTGCTCATTTTGATCCAGTCCAGTTCGCGGGTCAGTGATCTCGCCCGGGGACTGCCCGCTTTCTCTTTGGCAGCCAGAGCGGTAATTTTCTGTCCCAACCAGGAGGAGTAGTTCCCTTCCCAGGGGATTCCGGAACCGTTGTCCAGTTCCAGTATCCATTTGGTAATATTGTCCAGAAAATAACGATCATGGGTAACGACGATGACGGTGCCGGGGTACTCCCGAAGCTGCATTTCCAGCCATTGAATTGTTTCCGCATCAAGATGATTGGTCGGCTCATCTAGCAAAAGAAGGTCCGGTTTTTCCAGAAGCGCTTTACAGAGAGCGACTCTTCGTTTTTCACCGCCGGAGAGAGTGCCTATAATGCGGTCATCATCCGGAAGACAGAGGGCATCGGAGGCCATTTCTATCTGGTGGTCCAGATTCCAGGCATCGGAAGAGTCAAGCTTGTCCTGCAATTCCCCCATTCGGTCCATAGCCTTTTGCATCTCCTCATCGGAAAGCTCTTCCCCCATTTTGGCCGTTACTTCATCGTACTCAGCCAGCATCGCCGTTGTCTCGGAAAAGGCGGACTTGACTGCCTCGCGCACGGTGATCTCTTTGTCAAGGTCCGGATCCTGAAGCACAATACCGGCGGTATAACCGGGGGTGATGAACGCTTCGCCGGTGAACTCCTGATCCAGTCCGGCCATGATGCGAAGTACGGTTGACTTACCGGAACCGTTCTCTCCCACGATACCAATTTTGGCGCCGGGATAGAAGCAGAGATTTATGTTCTTCAGGACCTGTTTCGTCCCGTAGGATTTGTTCAGTCCGAGCATTGTGTAAATATACTGTTCAGCCATGAGGCTCCTCTATTTCAAGATGGTCTATAGTCTATTCTAAATCTGGAAACGAGAATATAAGGTGGTCCGGGGAAGGATTCAATCAGAATTACGTGAAGTAATCGAGTGTCAGGTCACAGTCCGCCGGGGGCGGATCAAGACCTGACACAACTTGGAGGGCCACTTCAGGCAGTCCAGAGCATGCTCTCTGTGGGATAGAAGTCCAAGACGAAAGTGTTATTGTAGAACGGTGAATAGAAACCGTCGGATCACTTTGTATCTTCTGGAACAGATGAGGGTCCGGCCAATTCTGTTGGACTCGTCAAAAAGTGAACCGCCCCGGTTATACCGGAGAGTGTTTTAGTTGAGTCCGGCCGCCAGGGCCGGGGTTTCCAATTCAAGATAATACCTTTCCTCCCGTTCTGCAGGTGGAATGTTGCCGATCGGTTCAAGAAGCCTACGATGGTTGAACCAATCGACCCATGTCAGGGTAACGTACTCGACATCCTCGACGGTGCGCCAGGGACCGCGACAACCGATGACCTCAGTCTTGTACAGCCCGATGATCGTTTCCGCCAGGGCGTTGTCGTAAGAATCGCCGGTACTCCCCACCGACAGAGCAGCACCGGCCTCCTTGAGGCGGTCGGTATACCGGATCGAAAGATACTGTGTCCCTCGATCACTGTGATGAATCAAGCGAGCCGTATCAGGACGGTCATAGAGCGCCTGCTCCAGTGCGTCCAGCACGAACTCAGTCTTAAGTGAACGGGAGACACGCCAGCCCACAATGCGACGAGCAAACACGTCGATTACGAAGGCCACGAAGACAAACCCCCGCCA
>JARGFS010000160.1 GCA_029211095.1 bacterium
AATCAGAATTCTCTGTCGATCCCAAACTTCCCAGTCGGCTGCCTCAGGTGTTAAGCGAGGCCATCAACGGGCTGCCTGAGAAGTATCGGACCGCTTTTGTTCTTCGGGATGTCCAGGAGATGTCATACGATGAAGTAGCGTCAATTCTCGGTGTGCCGCTTGGTACGGTTAAGTCCCGCGTGAATCGGGCCCGGATGATGCTGCGTGATAAATTGCAGCCAAGAATGGAGGAACATAATGCGCTGTCAAAAAGCACGCTCCTTCCTGTCAGCATATTGTAATGAAGAGTTGACAGGGCGTAAAGCGCAGTCAGTCAGTGAGCATCTGGCCACTTGCTCGGACTGTCATCGCGAGGAGGCGTTCTACCGTTCCCTAAGTGATGCCGGAAATTCTCTGGCCGGTCTGAAAGTCTCGGGTGATTTTAATGCCCGGCTTTTGAATCGGGTTGCTCAGGAGCGCTTTGCGGAAACTCGGACCAAGGCTTACCTGCCTCAGAGGGCTCCATCAGTCAGTTGGGCGAAATTACTGCCAGCTACGGTGGCCGCGTGTATGATCGCTCTGGTTGGCGTTGTTTCTTTCCAGTCTTTGCCTTTCGGTGCGGATAAGCAGGCTGTCGCCGTCGCGTCCGGTCAGGATGATTCATATCTGACCGTTCAGCCTACTTCCAATCCTAACTTAGCGGCCAAGCTCAACAAAGGCTGGTCCCTAACCGATCAGTTGGCCAGGGCTGAGCGGATCAGTCGGATTTCCAGTTCTCTTTCCGGTGCCGAGTCGTTCGGGGGTTCCTCGGGAATCCACTCCGTTAACGCCGTGAGTCGCTCCGGTTCCGGTCGGATACCGTTTGCGGACTATGTCCTGCATATCAGGCCGGTAATCAAGGTCTATGTTGCGCCGGACCAGTCAAATACCAAGGAGGCAGAGAGAATATACTAAAATGCTAACGTCAAGATCCTTGACCGCCAGATGCTCAGCGCTTGTCGCCGCTCTGGCGGTTATTTTTTCTCTATCAGCAACCGCTACAGCCTCCGAGACCGACCAGCCCCTGGTCACTCTGGAGAGTAGCCTGACAGATTTGATTTTTCGTGTTTCACCTGCAGTCGTGACTGTACAGGCGGAATTTACGACCGTTCGAACTCCGGCCTCTGCCTACCTGGGATCAGAGCCGTTTCGAAGTCGAATCTCATCCGGGATTGTGGTTGATTCTTCGGGACACATTCTCGTCTCCGCCTCTTCGGTAGCGGGGAGTCAGGCGATATACGTTCGCTTCCCTTCGCAAAAAACTGTCCCGGCCCGGTTGGTTGGGATTGACTATCCTTCATCACTGGCCCTGCTGGAGACAAAACCGGGGCTGGGAGTTCCACCGCCCATTACGCAGCAATGTTTTTGCGGTGGACAGATGGTGTTGACAGTCGGCAATTCCTATGGACTTCGCATAAGTCCATCGCTCGGCTTCTGTGCCGGTGTGCGCGCCGACGGTTTAATTCAGTTCAGCAGTATGATGACTTCCGGGACCATTGGCGGAGGGCTGTTTGATCTCTCAGGAAATCTCCTTGGCATTATCTCGGGAGGGCTTAGTTCCGGTAATCGGATTGAGGCCGGACTGGCCGTTCCGGCCGGAAGAGTCTCTGAGATCATTGAATATCTCCAGAAGTTTGGAGACCGACCGACCGGCTATCTCGGGCTCTCCACCCGGGAAATCGAAATGTCACCCGGACTCTCGCCGCAGCCTTCGGGTGCGGTGGTAAAGGCTGCCGGCAGGAAGACAATCGACCACGGACTGCTGGTTACTTCGGTTGACAAGAACGCCCCGGCCGCCCGGAGCGGGCTTAGACCGGGGGACCTGATTTACGCCGTCAATCAGAGGGATATCTATTCAGCTTCGGACTTCCAGTTGCAGGTGAGGAACTCTGCACCGGGAACCCGATTTCAGATCGAGTTTCTTCGGAACCGTCGTTCTTACGCCATAACAGTACCGGTCAGTGCCCACACTCAGGTTAACTCTTCCCAAGTCAGCGGCAACGCTCTGCATCAGCCTGATCCGACAGCCAATGATTCGCTCAGGCAGGAATTGGAATCGCTCAAAGAGGCCGTCCGAAGGCTGGAACTCCGCCTTAACGAAGATTATTGAGCGAACTTAGGCGTTGCTTAGGATATTTGATTTTGATAATCTACAATGAATGAATCTGACTGCTGACATCGTACGCCTGGGAGATTCAATTGAATCATTCAGCCCGGATCATCATCCTCAGGAACGCTCTCTCTGCCTGTCTGCGGCCGCCATCTGTTCGGCCGAACCGAGACTGATTACTGAGTCGTTCCGGATTTCCTCCGATCTTGGTGTGGCCGAAGAAGAATTGTACGAACTGGTTTTGCAGTCATACCTCTTTTTAGGTTTTCCCCGCATGCTCAATGCGGCCGAGCTGTTTGTCGAGAGCTATCCGCACTTCCAATCCCAGGAGAAGATTGGACCCAACTCTGTCCGGGAAACTTCGGATTGGTATGGGCGGGGGGAGGAGCTTTGTCGTAAGATATATGACGGCAATTTTGAAAAGCTCCGAGATCGGGTTGATTCGCTCTCGCCGGAAATCTTCAATTGGATGATTCTTGAAGGTTACGGAAAAGTTCTTTCGCGACCCAAATTGGATTTGGTCAGACGCGAGCTTTGCATTGTTGCTTTCTTGATTATGGAAAACAGGGCCAAACAGCTGCATTCTCATATTCTCGGGGCTATGAATGCCGGGGCTGACCGGGAAATTATCCGCCAGGTGGCCCTGGATATCGGAGCGGGAGCGGGCGATGGATATTTGGCTGCGCACAGAATTCTGGAACAGATAGGCTGACCATGTCGAGGTTGAAGAAAACAGTGATAATAGTCCTGACCTCGGTTGTGGCCCTGTTTCTCGGATTGAATCTCTACCTGTTCAAGTTGGGCGGAATGGAGAAGATTGTTAACGATCAGTTGACCAAATATCTTGAGTCCAAGTACAACCTGACCGTTTCTATCAGAGAGATGGGGGGCAATCTGTACGATGGCATGACGCTCCATGATGTGAACCTCTACTATGATGACTCGGTCAGTTTTTATTCCATTCTGCATATTCCCAAGATGTCCGCAGGCTATTCGCTGAGAAACCTGTGGAATAAAGATTACCTGTTCAGCTTTCTACAGTTGGATTCTGCCGAAATTACTTTGAGGCGAGACTCGTTGGGGCGATGGATCATTCCGGAGTTTGGAAAACAGGATACGACCAGAAGCGCAAGGCCCTCTTTTGGAGTCGACGAACTGCAACTCAATAATCTGCGAATTCGACTGATTGATCCGGATGATGAGCTGAGTATCGAAGGACTCTGGTTGTCATTGGCTGTTTCCGGGAGTGGTGATAATATCTCAATCAATGTTGAACAGTTTGAATTTCAGATGAGTGATGATCGATATCGTCTGGATGCGGCCAGGGGGAAACTTACTTACGATAACCGCTTCCTGCTTTTTCAGGACATCTACATGACCGCCGGGGAGACAAGGTTCAGATTCGATGGCAACCTCTCATTTGCCGATGAACTGAGCGGGATGGTTGAGTTCGATATCGACAATGCCAACCTGGATGAGTTGACAAAAATGACCAAGCCGCATCTGCGGGGGCTGTTGGATCTCTACGGTTATGTGAAGATTGAGGACAAAGCGATATCAGGCCGGACAACTCTGGCCGGCAGCCTTTTTATGATGGAGTTTGAGAATCTGGTGACAGATTTTCGTTTTGAAGAGAAGCACTTGTATCTTGATACCATTCATGGAGCCGCCCTGGGAAACTGTTCCATTGATGGGAGCGGGCAGCTGGACTTCTCGGTAAGTCCTCAGGAGTACGACCTGACCGCCGAGATTTCAAATTTCAATCTCAAAAGCCTGGTTAAGAACAGTTTTGAATCCAGTTTAACCGGTCAGGTCCGGATGACCGGCCGGTCATTCAAGAAAGAGACGCTGCTGCTGGACTTTGATGTGGATTTGTTTGAATCTTCGTTTGACGAGTACCCGTTGCAGGAGGTTTCAGGCTCTCTGGTGATAACCCAGGACTCGGTAACTTTTCTCGATCCTTTTAGAGTTGCCTACTTTGAAAATCTGTTTACGACTTCCGGTCGCGTCGAATACCAGGGGAATATGGAACTCGATATCGCGGCAGAACTGAATAACCTGGACCGGTACCGGGGGAAACTCTTTATTGATCAGCCGGGTGGGCGGGGACAGGCAACGGTTCGGATGACCGGGAAAACTTCCGATCCCGACCTGTCCGGACATTTTGAATCCGATTCCCTCTATTTGTACGGGTTCTTTTCCAACGACTTCAAAGCGGACTTTGCCATTGAAAACTTCCTCAACGGACGGCTGGGGTGGGTGGATGCCACCTTTGGATCGGGACAGGCCTGGGCTTTGCCGTTTGATTCCGGCTACGTCTGGACAAGGGTGGATTCCTCGGTCGTCATTGTTGACCGGGCCGATATTGGGAATCAAAACTGGCGCTTAACCGGTGATGGGCTGTTTGATTACGGATCAGAGAGAATGCACATGTCGCACGAGAATGTCAGACTGACTCTCTTTGATCGTGACTTTACCAATGTCTCCAGAATTGATTTCGACATTGACTCCAGCGGGTTCGATTTTCAGCGACTGGAGCTCTCAGCCGGAGAGACCAGCCTGAACCTGAAAGGAAGACTCAATTTTGATGAGACTATGTCCCTTGGTCTTGGGCTGAGGGAAGTGGAATCCGGCCCCTGGATAAAACTACTAAATGACAGCCTGGCTGTCGGTGGTGTCGTCTCTTGTGATGCTGAATTAGGCGGGAGTTTCTTGTCTCCGCAGATTAAGTTGAGGGGGCAGGTGGATGAGTTGACCTATCGAGACCTGGTGCTGGGTGATTTGTATACCAACCTGTATTACCGGGAGGAATTGTTGCAGGTTGACAGCCTTGTTATTTATGCGCCTACCAGCCAGAATGAACCACAAGCTCCAAAAGTGGATTCCAGCGGTCGCCGTCCGGGGGAAAGGATGCTGGGAAATCTGAATCGGGCCAGGCCTACGGTAGGGCGATACCACGGGCGCGGATTTCTTCCTATCGATCTGACTTTCTCAACCTCAAATATTGATCGCATCCCCAATGAACAGTTTGATCTTACCATCACGGCAGCGGACAACCGGTTTGATCTGGTCAGCCTGCTGCTTCCTTCGGTAGAGGAACTCAGCGGTGACTTTTCTTCGCACTTCCGTCTCTCCGGAACCCCCAACGACCCGCTTTTGCAGGGGTATGCGGAACTCAAAAACGGGCGCCTGAAATATTTTGATCTTGAGCATCCAATCTATGTTGATTCCGCCGGAGCGACCATGGTCAACAACAAGATTGTCATTGATGGGATTGAAGCCTATTCAACACCGAATAAGGAACGGGACGGCACCAGAAGGTATATGTACCTTGAAGGGGAACTGATTGTAACGGCCCTTGACTCCCTCTACTACGATCTCGATGTCACGCTTCCCAAGGAGTTTCCATTTTCGTACGAGCTTGATGACATAACCGGGAAGGTCGAAGGAGAGCTGCAGGTTGTGGGGCAGACTCCGCCACTGGTGACCGGTGATCTTACTCTAATGTCAACCCGCTACCTGGTTAATTTCGCCCAGCCGGAAGAAGGTTCGCCGATTATGATGGCTCTGGAGGGGGAGAACAGCTGGGACCTGGATGTGAATATTGATATCCTCTCCAACTATTGGATTAAGAACGAGGATATTGATGCTGAGTTTTCGGGAGAGATGGAGTTGATCAGAGAGAGTGGAAACTACCGGTTTATTGGTGAGATGGAAATTATCAGGGGGAAGGGTTTTCTGTTCGACAAAACGTTCCGACTGGAGCCGGGTGGGCAGGTTATATTTGAAGGAAAGGAACAGTTCAATCCGAGACTGGACATTGTGGGGTATACACGCATTCTGACCAATCTCCCTTCGCAATTTGAAGAAAATCCAACTTCAGAACATCTTGAGGTAGGGGTGCATATCTCGGGAACACTGGATACGGTGGTGATCAATCCGGTGGAGGG
>JARGFS010000161.1 GCA_029211095.1 bacterium
ACCATCGTCCCCCGGTGCGGTCCAACTGAGATCGATTGTCCCCTCGGATGAACCGGTGCTGGCTCCCAGATCATTAATCGCGGCCGGTGGAGTATTATCTCCGGCGGTCGCTACGGCCAGAATATTTGACAGGCCGGACCAGTTAGGAACTTCGTCAGCTGTCTTGATAGCAAAGAAATATCCGACCCCCTGCGATAGTCCCTCAAGAGTGTAAGACTGGGTGGTTCCGGCCAGTAGAGGAGTTGGTTCGTCTGTGATTTGAACAGCGCTATCCCAGTTCTGGACATTTATAATTGTGGAGGAGTAGCGGATATCGTAGACGGTCGCGGTACCTGCAGCGCCATCATCGCCGGGGGCGGTCCAGCTAATTGTAATAGTACTGTCGGTAGCGTTGGGCGAGGAAAGATCGGCAATATTAGCCGGGGGCTGCTGCTCCACCAGAGTGGTCAAATTGGATATGTTTGACAAACCGGACCAGTTCGGAATTTCATCGGCAGTCTTGATAGCGAAATAATAGGTGGTGGACGGATTCAGCCCAATCACCTCAATAGACTCGCTGCTGCCCGCCAGAGAAGGAGCCGGAACTCCGCTTACAACGGCGGCCTGATCGAAATTGGTGCCGTTAATACTGAAGGTTGAATAGCGAATGTCGTACTGGTCGGCGGTGCCGCTGTTGCCATCATCGCCGGGGGCGGTCCAGGTCAGAGTTACGCTGGTATCGGTAGCATCGCTGGCCAGAAGATTACTAATATCACCGGGAGCAATCTGTTCATTGATGGTCGATCCGGTCGCAATGTTGGAAATCCCGGACCAGTTGGGCACTTCGTCAGCCGTTTTGATCGCAAAATAGTAGTCGGTATTCGGGTCCAGCCCGGAGACCGTCATTGACTCGCTGCTTCCGGCCGGTGAAGGGGTCGGCTCGCCGGATACGGCGGTGGCCTGATCAAAATTAGCAGCATTTATGACCGAAGTTGAGTACCGGATATCATACTGCGAGGCGGTACCACTGGTACTGTCATCACCGGGGGCCGTCCAGCTGAGGTCGAGGCTGGAGTTGGTCGGATGGGAAGTAAGAAGATTAGCTACGTCAGAAGGAGCATCAGACTCGGCTGCCGTAGATACGGTAGCCACGTTTGAGGTAGGCGACCAGTTGGGGACTTCATCGGCGACTCGAATTGCAAAGTAATAGGTCGTACTGGAATTCAGCCCGTCGATAGTAATGCTTTCCGCGCTTCCGGCAACCTGGGGAGAAGGGATATTGGGTGGCTGATCGGCCTGGTCCCAATTGCTGTCATTGATCAAAAAGGTGGCGTAGCGAATGTCGTACTGGCTGGCCTGCCCCTGATTACCGTCATCACCGGGGGCCGTCCAATTAAGAGTCACTGAGTGCGTAGAGGCGGCCGCGGCAAGAAGCTTGGACTCTACCGGACTGCTGGCAAAAGAGAAAATCAGGAGGAAGATGAGTGTTGTTCGAATGACCGTACCGGTAATCGAATAATTGGAAGTAACTGAGTTCATGTACCGCTCCAACTTTGAGATTTTGATTTTTCAGTCAACCTGCACTCTGATTGCAAGTGCTGGGCCAAGAGCGGCATAAACAGGTTAAGTTGTTGTATACAAGCTGTTTCAAGCTATAATAGAGCCTCGAAATCAGGCTCTTAAGCGGGAAATACTGTTTAAGTTTGAAACAGTCCGTACCGGAAATGAACAGACAGCGCCCACGAAAGTTGGTCGCAAATGCAGTTGGAACCCCGGTTGAGTCGGCAACTTGGACTCAATGAGTCCAAAAAACGAATCTCAGATGGAACTTTGGACTCCTCTTTTTGGTTTAAATCTATGCACCTTTGATTTTTCGCATTTCTGCACAGACCCGCTTGACTCCTCCCCCGAGCGGGTCTACTTTTTTTCTCCGGGAAGAGGGTAGCCCGGGTCGGATATATGAGCTAACGGTTGTTTTGTCTTCAGAATCAGTTATATTTGCAAAAGAAAAAGACAGCATTACTTCGATTGAACTTACCTCCCGCAACTTTTGTAAAACTTACGGCCCGGATTGACGATAAGAAAAATATGGGACGCTATAGCTATATAATAGTATTCATACTGCTGGCGACAGCCGCCAATTTAGGCGCGGCGGAGCTACCGTATCCATCGACAGCCGCCATAAACAGTACCTATGAGGTCAGTAACCTGCAGCCCCGCCTCGGCGATACGGTTCAGATCATCCGAACGTTTGTCAACCATGAACTGTTTGATCTGACCGGCGTGTACCTCAGCGACAATCTTCCGGAGAGTTTCCAAGTCCTGTCGAGTCAGGTCACGGTAAATGGCAATCCCGTTCCGCCCGGCTTTGAAACCGATGGAGTCGGTTCTCTCACGGCCGGATATATTCCATACCGCTGGGTGACAGATGATCCGGCTGGCGGTTCGCCCAACACAATGTTGTCCCCGGGAGACAGCCTTGAGCTTGTAGTTGATCTGGTCTGTCACGAAGCAGGTCAGTTTTCGTTGCAGGATCATGCCAGTGTCGCCTACGGAAATTCATCCGGTCTTTTCGCCAGCCCGGATGACGCGGTCATTCTGAACGTCAGTATTTCTACTGCGGTCGAAGACGAAAAAGAGCTGCCGGATAACTACCTGATCTCCAACGCCTACCCAAATCCTTTTAATAGTCGCACCACAATCGCCTATTCCCGTCGGAATTCCGGAATTCTGTCCCTGGAAATCTACGACCTTCTGGGTCGGCTTGTCTATGATTCCAGTATTCCCAATGCGGGGGCTGACGGGCTTTTGTCCTGGGATGCGGATAATGTTGGCAGCGGTCTTTATCTCTATCGCCTTCGGTCAGGCTCCCGGACTTCGGGTGGAAAACTGATGCTGTTGAAATAGAGCTGCTCGGTCCGGGAGGGAAATCTTAAAAGATTGCAATGCGTAAGTAGTTTACATATATATTCAACCAGGCGACGGATTTGGGGAGTGTCCGAACGACAACATCCCCTTTTGAACAGCCGAAGCCAAAACGAAGCAGGCCTTGAGTATGAAAACGTTTTTGTATAGTCTTATTTCCATGTTAGTGCTTTCCTCGGCGGCTATGGCGGCCAAAGTACGAGTTTCCCTGATGTTTGCGCATTACTCGGTCGGCAATCAGATCATTACGGCCTCCTGCAACGACCAGGGAATCCATGAGATTATTGACACCATGACGGTCACCTACGGCACCGATACAGCCCGTATTCTCTTTCGGGACTATCATCTGAATTACTGGAACAGCGGCCCGCTCAGTGATTCTCTGATCACCTGCGATGATTTCCGCTTTTCCGGGTTTAACTATGACCTTCGCACTTCAAGCTATGACCGCACCAAGATATGGAACAGCTGGGATGGAGTTAACGGACAGTACGCCGGTTTTGTCGATGATTTCTTCCATGTCCCTGACAAAGAGAATCAGGAGTTCTGGAAAATGTTCATGTCCCACCAGGTACCGGGAAGGTCCGGCGACCAGGTAACGGAGTACTTTGATGTCGTGATGATCAAGAATCCGTATATCTGCTGGTCGTTCATGACTCCGGCCCAGGCCGATAGTATCCAGAAATTCTATTCAATCGTTCGTGATTCGGTCGCCGCCCATCCGGAGATAAGAGTTGGACTGGTTTTTGGGACCCCGCGTCTTCTCGGAGATACGGTTGATGACTCAGCAATGGCCAAGATCACCTACAACTTGCTGCAGTGGTTTAACAGTGATAATTTCTTCACCCACACCAATAACGGCCAGTACAAAAACCTCTGGAAATTTGACTCCTACTCCCCTCTCCTGGAGATGACTCCCGGTGATCCCAACCGTTATTCCCTCAAGCCATCCTATTCCGCCGGACCAGGTAATTCGCACCTGAGTCTGGCTGGCAGCCAGGTAGCCATGGAGTCCATGCTGGGATTCATCCGTCAGGCAGCCCAGGATGTGCTGGTGATAAAGTCCGGCTCCACCGCCGCCTCTCCAGTTGTCAGCGATATCCCCGATCAGACTATTGACGAAGGGACTTCGTTTTTGACCATTCCCCTCGATGACTATGTCTCCGATTCAGACAACAGTGACGCCGAATTGAGCTGGTCATACTCCGGCGCTTCTTCTTTATCGGTTTCAATCGATGGAAGTCGGGTGGCAACAATCAGCCCTCCCTCTCCCACCTGGACCGGCACCGAGACGATTACATTCATCGCTACCGATCCGGGTCAGCTGTCCGGATCAGACCCGGCTGCCTTTACGGTGGTGAGCACAACTGTAATCACCAGAGAGGATATAGATAGATTGATCCACCAGTTCCGGGCCGGTCAGGCAACTGAGCAAGAGGTCCGTGACCTGATTAAACAGTACAACGAAGCCAGCAAGTAGGTTGTAAAAGGTAATTATGAAACGAGTAATAAAAAAGACGCTGTTCATTGTCGCAGTTATTTTTGCTTCACCGTTTATTCTTTTGACCCGGTTGGAAGAATTTATCCGGCACAAACGTTCGGCCCGTTTTTTTGGTGCCTCCAGGGAGATTCTTGCTATCGTCCCTACAATTATCGGTGAGTATCTTCGCCTCGCTTTCTATTGGGGTGTTTGTACCGAGGTCTCTACTGACGCAAGTTTCCTGTTCGGATGTATGCTGGCGCGCCAGGACACAATCGTGCGCGGCAACGCCATTATCGGACACTTCTGTATTATTGGTCATGCTGAGATCGAAGACAATGTCCTTATTGGCCCACGGAGCTCCATCATATCCGGAAAGTACGTCCACGGAAAACCGGGACAGCGCATTGATGAATCCTCAGGGGAACATGAATTCAAAACGATAAAAATAGGACGTGATACCTGGATTGGACAGGATTCGGTCCTTTTGGAAAACGTCGGTGCCGGTTGTACCGTTTCAGCCGGAAGTGTGGTGTTAAGAGAAGTTCCTGATGGCGCGATCGTTATGGGCAATCCGGCCCGAAAAGTTAGTCTTTGATTTTTAGTGGAAGAGTTTGAGGAATAAACAGATGCATATTTTTTGGAAGATAATCCTGGTTGGCTCTATTTTGCTCAACCTGGTGGCCATTTGGGGATTTTTCCATTACGTGCGCTACGGCGGCTCTCCCCTGGGTGAACTGAAAAGAAAGCTCACTGGGAGCAGTCAGCAGGTTGCTCCGCGTCAGTCATACGCTGAATTGAATGAACAGTTAAAAAAACAGCTGGCCGAAGGAACCGCGCCGGATAACCGGGTTGTCTTTTTTGGCGCTTCCATAACTCGCCGCTGGGACCTTGAGTCAGCCTTTCCGGAAGTCAACATGATCAATCGGGGCGTTGGCGGTCAGTTGGTACCGGGCATGTTGAGCCGATTCAAACGGGATGTACTGGACCTCAAACCGGAGGCGGCGATAATCAAATTCTGCTCTATCAATATCCGTCCGCATCAGACATTGACCATGCTAAAAGATGGGATGACTATGATGGTCCAGATGGCTAAGCAGGGAAATGTCAAGCCTATTGTCAGCACTATAATTCCGGCCGGAAAACCGGAGGCGCATATCGGTAATTTTTCCGTGGCCGACAGCCTCAACCAGTTCAACAGCTGGGTTCGCAGCTTCGCAGAGCAGCACAACCTGGCCATGATTGATTTTGCCCGAGCTATTGAGGATGAGCATGGCTTTTTGCCCCGTGACTGCTCAACCGATCCGGTCCATGTGAATGATAAAGGGTACCAATTGCTGGCCGAGGCGGCCCGTCCGGTCATACACCGGGCCCTGGGTCTGGAATGACAGAAAGTGTTCTCCTCTTATTCCGGAAACCGGGCTGAAATACCGGATGATTCAAAAATGCTGACCAGCGCTGACTGGCAGGAGCCGGTAGATATCCCTGTCCCGAGACAACTGGCCGAAATCAAGGATGACTGGAACAAGCTGTACAACGAATCAGGTAACAAGTCACCGTTTTTGAGTTTTGAATATCTC
>JARGFS010000162.1 GCA_029211095.1 bacterium
AGGTTGCGATCTGCCTCGGTCTGGGCGATTGCGGCCGATTCAAATTCAAGACTCACCGTCTCAAAAGTTTGCTTATGCTCGCCCATCTCGACATTGGCGGCTTCGGTCTGCTCGCTGAGGATTTTGGACCGGGTCTGGAGAGCTTCAATGTCGTTGCTGTTCCGCTCGATTATCGTGCGGGCGTTTGATTCCTTCTCTTTCAGAACGGAAATCTCAGTCTCCAACCCGTGAGCGCGCTCGGAGATCTCATAGACTTCGTTGCCAACTCGGTTGAGTTCCTGCTCCATGTCGATCTGTTCCCGGCGATGATCTTCAAGCTCCGCGCCAAAGCGGTCGATCTCACCGGAACCGGCGGCCACGACATCAGAGAGAGAGTCGATCTTTGCTTTCAGTTCTCTCTTTTCCTGATCGACACTTTTGATGCGGCAGGAACCGAGATAGAGCTCCCAATTGCGAATGTCATCTTTGATTGTCTGGTACCGCTCGGCTTTTTTGTACTGCCGTTTGAGCGAGTTGACCCTTGTTTTTACTTCGCTGTAAATATCCTGCAGTCGGAGGAGGTCTTGCTCGGTCGCATCCAGTTTTCGGATAGCGGCCTTCTTGCGCTGTTTGTACTTTGTGATACCGGACGCTTCTTCAAAAAGAAACCGACGCTCTTCGGCCTTGTCGGAGATTACCGCTTCAATCATGTCCTGTTGGATAACTGAATAAGAATGAGCGCCAACGCCGGTATCAAAAAAGAGTTCAGAGATATCTTTCAGTCGGCAGGGGACCTTGTTGAGCAGGTACTCGGAGTCGCCGCTCCTGAAGAGTCGTCTGGTGATCTGAATCTCGGTGTATTCGGTTGGCAGGACGCCCCGGTCATTGACCAATGTCAGGGTAACTTCGGCCATCCCCAGCGGTTTCTGATTGCGGGTACCGTTGAAAATGACCTCTTCCATTTTGCTGCCGCGTAGCATGGTGACTCTCTGCTCGCCAAGCACCCAGCGCATAGCGTCGAGGATATTGGTCTTGCCGCACCCGTTGGGTCCGACAATGGCTGTGACGCCGCTTGAAAATTTGACCGTAGTTTTATTGGCAAAGGACTTGAAGCCCAGAATATCCATTCGTTTTAGATACACGATTCCTCCAGATCACAAGGTGCGGAAACGGGAAGCGGGGGAGTTAGTTTTTGCAATGTTTCAAAACCCCCAGCATGTCAAACATAGAGCGGTAAATGTTGCGCTCATCGCGAAGGTACTTAGTTTTTATTTCCAGATTATAAAACGGCTCGCCCCGGTGATTCCCGCGACCAACGCGTACTGCCTCCGGAAAGTTTAGCAGGACACTTGATGTAAAGGCGGATGGGGCCAGGTTGAGATCTATGAGCAGGTCAAAGCGCTGTTCCTGCAGTGTCTTCAAATAGCTTTTTTTGGGCAGGCCGGACCAGGTCAACTGTTCCGAGCCGGGGGAGAGGATCTGAAACCCTTTGCGAGGGTACATATCGTGAACCTTTATCCCCGGCATGGCCAGAAGGGTGAAGTTAGAGTTTTTGAACATCTCTTTTAGCGTGGGAAGGAACTGCTTGACCAGGGTCAACTCGCGAAGTCCGGCCGGAAGGCAGACCAGGACATTCCGGGGTTGCATCAGGGCAGCGGGGAATTCATGATCAACCGGGACTACCCTCCCTTTCATCTGGTGGAGTTTTACCCGGGCCATCATATCTCGTATGCTCATACGTGGTCCTATTCTCCGGCTCCACTGCCGGTGTCGCTGGGGTTGTCAGCGAGTTGCGGGTTGAGGATGTTGTCAATATTCATCTGGTCAATGTACACGCGAGAAATTCGTCTTGTTTCCGGGTCGGCCAGATTGACCTCGACACCATTGAGTTCCACATCAACTGATCGGGGGACTCCAACCGAGACCAGTAATCTGTATTCAGCTTCAGCTTCGTACGATCTCCCCGGCATCAGGTTTTGGAACAGAACCGTGTCTCCATCCGCTATAACAGTCGTCCAGCTTTCACCGCGGGGGGTCAGTTTGAGTTTAAGCGGTTCATCCGGTTTGTAGCCGGGGACATTCCAGTCGAAGGCGACAAGCTCGGTCTGATCTGAAGAAGTCGCCTGTTCCGTGGTTTCGTCGCCTTCTGTTGACTTTGCAGAGCTCTTATCAGAAAAGAACAGCTTTGAAGCGGTGAGGAACAGGACAAAGGCAACGACAATCGCGCCAAACAGCCAGCCCAGTTTTTTCAGAAGGGTTGTTTCGGATTCAGCCTCAGACCGGTTGACCGCTCCCGCACTTCCTTTGGATTTGGACAGCCCTTCTTCGGGCGGCTTCTCTTCCAATTCCATTTTGATTGCTTCTTTGGTCCGGGTGTAATCAACCCCCATAGCTTCGCAATATGATTTAGTGAAGAGGTTGAAATAGAGTTCCGAGGGAACCGCTTTAGTGTCTCCGGTTTCGATGCTTCTTAGGTTGGACTCGCTGATTTTTAGACGGACCGAAAGGTCCTCAAGAGTGACCCCTTTTTGCTCTCGTTCAAGTCTTAGAAGTTCACCAAGTTTTGTATTTATATCGCTCATGCTTCTTTGTTCTGTCGCTCAATACTGGTTAATATCTCCCCGGCCAGATTATCAAGCAGGGTGCGAGGAAAACCAATGACATTATCCAGATTCCCTTTAATAGTGTCAACCAAAAAAGCCCCCATGCCCTGAATGCCGTAGGCTCCGGCCTTGTCGAGAGGCTCTCCGGAAGCAACGTAGTCCCTGATCTGATCCTGAGTCACCGGGTTGAATTTCACTTCGGTGAGCTCACGCCCGGAGACAACCACTACCGTATTCTGGGCGATGGCCAGCGCGGTGCAAACGGTATGCAGCTTCCCGGCCAGCCGCCCCAGGGTCAGAACGGCCTCCTCTTGATCGGACGGCTTGCCGAGCACTTGGTTTTCAAGAATCACGATGGTATCGCACCCGATTACCAAGTCTCTCGGCTGGGTCCGGGCCGACACTTCCTCGGCCTTGCTCCGGGCCATGCGCACGGCAAAGTCAGTTGGTTTCTCATCAGGAAGCAGGACTTCTTCGATTTCCGGCACAATTTGCTCAAACTTCAGGCCGACTTCGGCCAGAAGTCGCATCCTCCTCGGCGAGCCCGATCCCAGGACGATTCGGTTGGCCTCGGCCAGCTTTTTGATGCGGTTATTCTTCATGTTCCAACAGGATTGTTACCGGTCCGGAGTTGGTCAGCTTAACCTCCATACTGGCCCCAAATTGACCGGTTGCCACTTTTAATTCCGAAGCCCGCACCAACTCGACAAAGCGGTTGTACAGCTCCTCGGCTCGGGAGGGTTCCATAGCCTCGGAGAAGCCGGGTCGGCGACCTTTTCGGGTGTCGGCATAGAGAGTGAACTGGGAGACGATCATGACCTCAGCGTTGACATCCAGTGCCGACAGGTTCATTTTTCCCTCCCTGTCTTCGAATATCCGGAGGTTCACGGCTTTATCGGCCAGGATACCGCAAAAGTCCTCGCGGTCATCTTGGTGAGTGCCATGCAGCAGCAGCAGTCCCGCTTTGGTGGAACTGAACTGGGTGCCGTCGATCCAAACTTCGGCAGCCGCTGTTCTCTGGAGTAAAACTCTCATTCTTCGGTCTCCATATTGAGGCCCAATATAAGTGCAAAGAAGGCATGCACAAAGGTTTAAGATGAAGAAAGACAGTCCGTTGAATGTTGGTCTTGCCAGCAGTGGAAAGCAAATCATCTTGACAAAACAGACATGTTATGCCATAATAAAGTGTCTGGGTTGATTCTACTGCAGGTGGAATATCGATATGAGAAATCTGATAGTTCTGATTATTTTGTTTGGGTTGGGTTCTTCGGTCTCTGGGCTTGAAGTTGACCCGTTTGCTGACTCCTGTTTTGTCTATCGGGGAGACTGCAACCATTCAGGTGATCCCAATCCCATAGACATTTCTGACCTCACTTACTTTGTAGACTTTATGTTCGCTGGCGGTACGGAACCGGTTTGTTTGATGGAAGGGGACATTGATGCCAGCGGCGAACTGGATATCTCCGATCTGACCTGGCTTGTTGATTATATGTTTCTGGGTGGACAGGCACCACCAATACAAGCTGGTAAGGACTATGTCGCTTGGTTCTGGGAAGCAGTTGTCACTCATAGGTTCTATGGCTATCACGTTCTGACCAAGCAAGTCGACTCATTTGCGGTGCCCTTTCTACCAAAGGGGATGACCATTTCACCCGACGGAAAACTGATGTACATACCGACAGCCGATTCTGTGAAAGTGCTGGACATAGAGACTAAGTCGGTGATTGTCGAAATTCCATATGTGGCCAAAAACGGTGTCGTTGCTTCCCCAGATGGTCAGATGCTGGCAATTCAATCGGATAATCTGTATATCATTGATGCCAACGACTATTTTCTCATTTATGAGGATACCAGTAACCTCACCGCCGGGCTATTCACCAAGGATGGCGGCACATTTTATGGAGCTGCCGACGAGACAGGAAACGGTAGTCTTCATGCGTACCGTTTGGATTTGAGAGGCTTTTCAGTCTCTCGCACGTGGTTTTAAGAGGGAATTGTGAGACGTGCCATACCGACATCGGATGAACAAAAGCTATTACTCTATCTGTTCTGCGGCCTGGATTGTGCTTACTTCAAAGTCTATGATGTACAGCAAGACTCTCTCATTTTTTCCGATTTTGTCCCCCCTGGCAGCGGTGAGTTAGTAGTTTCGTCTGATGATACGCGAGCTTTTTACAGCTATCCGGGGAACTGGATTTCAGGTCCGCCACCAAGCGAATTCACCGCCTTTGATATCCCCGCCAACTCCGTACATCAGCGGGTCAATACAGCCAATGAGTTAGATTGTGTTCCTGCACCATGGTGGTTTCCGGTAGGCGAGCTAGTACTCACACCGGATAACCGATGGCTTGTTGGCTTGCGCGCCTCAGGTGCAGGTGGACCTTTCATATTCAATACTGCCACAATGGAGTTTGAAGACTGTCTTTTCTTAACCATCAATATACAGTGGAAGTACTTGAACTGTCAGACAAGGCCATAAATTTTTAAGACAAGGAGGGTGTTTTGAAATGTCTAATCAAAGCTCTATTTATTGCATTGCTAATCGGACTGACAACGGGCGCAGTAGGGGCGGAATACTACTATAGTGGGGGGGGCAGATAAAGTGGCCATAAAGTTCGATGCTGGTGCGAACAAGTCTAATTTGATCGCTTCTATTGGCCGCATTGTAGATGAAGTAGATGATAATCATTCGATTGATGGCTTTGCTACCTGCTCCCTCTCGACGATTACCAACTATGACTCATTTCTTGATTCGCTGGATTCAATTGGAGGGATCCAACTGGTGGAACCGTATTACCAGAACTCTCTGGATTCGGCGGCCCCGGTAGGGCAATCCTTCTTTGTACGGTTCGGAAGCAAAGTAAGTAGGGAAGAGATAGACAGCATCAACAGTAGCTACAATACGGTCATAACTGACAGCATTGTTGATTTACCGAACGTATTCAAACTGAACAATACGGATTCATCCGGTTTCCGGATGTTGAGTCTGGCAAACACTTACTATAACCTATCTGAGACAGAGTTTGCACATCCGAATTTTGGTGTCAGGTTCAACTTGCATGCGCCTTATCGGTTGTACGATTACTATAACTCTAATCAGGACCACATAAAACGCGTGGTGGGGCAGTTTAATGATTCCACTGTCTGGGATTTTGCTGGCCTCACAGATTCAATCCTCGTTGCGGTTGTAGATGATGGTGTCACTTCCCACGAAGATCTTCATCCATCCAGGATACTCACCGGTTATGATTATGCACATGATGACTCCGATGCGGCTCCTGGAGCCACCATGGGACATGGAATGAGCTGTGCCGGGATCATAGGTGCAA
>JARGFS010000163.1 GCA_029211095.1 bacterium
CGTCGTAGGCGGCAAGCTGTTCGAGCCCAAAAAGAAGATCAAGGACGCCGTCACGGCCCCTTCCACTTCCGTCAAGGTCATAACCCCCAGCCCGGAGCCCGCGCCGGTGCCGGTGTTCAAAGTCGCCGCGGCCGACCTGAAGAGCATGGTTGCAAAATTGCAGTCGACCCTCCCGCGTCAGAAAAGAGAGACTCACCCCAAGCCGCGAATTATATCCTCTTATAGCAAGAGTGGTTTTGAGTCTATGGTCCGGAAGGCGAAAAAGTATATCAAAGAGGGGGACATTTTCCAGGTCGTTCTCTCGCAGCGCTGGCGTTTAAAGTCAGACAAAAAACCGCTCGATGTCTACCGCCGTTTGCGGAGGATAAACCCTTCCCCTTACATGTTCCTGCTGCAGTTTCCGGACAGTTCTATAATTGGAGCCTCACCCGAGATGATGGTTCGGATAGAGGATGGTATGGCTGAGACAAGACCGATTGCCGGCACCCGCAGACGGGGGAAGTCCGAGAACGAAGATAACGCTCTCATTCAGGACTTGATGACGGATGCCAAGGAGTTGGCTGAACATACTATGCTATTGGACCTTGGTCGCAACGATGTCGGACGGGTTAGCAGACCGGGCACAGTTCGTGTCAAAGATAATATGGTTATCGAGAAATACTCGCACGTGATTCATATCGTAAGTTCGGTTGTCGGTAAGTTAGCTAAAGACGCATCCCCCATTGAAGGGCATTTTGCCTGTTTTCCGGCCGGGACTGTTTCCGGCGCTCCCAAGATTAGAGCTATGGAGATTATCGACGAATTGGAGAAACTCAGGCGTGGGGTCTACGCCGGATCAATTGCTTACCTTGATTTCTGGGGGAATCTGGATTCCTGTATAGCCATCCGAACTATGGTCCGCAAGGATGGGACTTACTACGTCCAGGCCGGAGCCGGTATTGTAGCGGACTCCAAACCTTCGCGGGAGTTCGATGAAACGCGTGACAAAGCGAGAGCCCTAATTGACGCCATTGCCGGAGAAGATTGATGCTGTTAATTCTCGACAATTATGATTCCTTTACCTACAATCTGGTCCAATATCTCTGTGAGTTAGGCGCGGATACCGAAGTCTACCGAAATGATGAAATTGACGCAGATGAAATTACAGAGCTGTCCCCTCAGGGATTGGTGCTGTCACCGGGACCGGGACGACCGGAGAGAGCCGGTAATATGAACGAGATCATAAAAGCGCATGCCGGAACGATTCCGATGCTCGGCGTCTGTCTCGGGCATCAGGCTATCGCGCAGGTCTTTGGCGGCACTATCGGATATGCGCCCACTCTGATGCATGGGAAGACTTCGGAAATTACGCATGACCACTCAAGACTGTTTCACTCGGTGTCCTCACCGTTCACAGCTACCCGGTATCATTCACTGACCGTGATGAGGGACAGTCTGCCATCGATATTCACTGTCACTGCCTGGACCGACGATGTCATTATGGGGATTGAACACAAGGATATTCCCCTATTCGGAGTACAGTTTCACCCGGAATCAATTCTGACTACGGCCGGGAAGACCATCCTCGGCAATTTTCTGGAGATTATCAGATGAGCAAAGAGCGTCTCAACTCCATTCTTGAGGGAAAATCCCTGACGTTAGAAGAATCTCGGGATCTGATGGATTCGATCATGACTGGCGAAATGTCACCCCCTATGACCGCGGCACTCCTGGTCGCTCTTCGGGCCAAAGGGGAGACCGCGCCCGAGGTCGCCGGGATGGCTCAGGCGATGCAGTCACATGCGGTGCAATTGAGTCTGAATGATCCGGATGCTGTCGACGGCTGTGGGACCGGGGGAGACGGCACCCATACGTTTAATATATCAACCGCCGCGGCATTAGTTACGGCAGCTGCCGGGGTTACAGTAGCTAAGCATGGCAATCGATCCGTCAGTTCCAGTTGCGGATCGGCCGACTTGCTGGAACAAACCGGGGGTTGCATTGATCCCGACCCCAAAGCGGTCCGGGACCAGATCAACCGCATCGGCTTCGGATTCATGTTCGCGCCAAATTTTCACCCGGCTATGAAATATGCCGGACCAATCAGGCGGGAACTTGGCATCAGGACCGTATTTAACATACTTGGCCCCCTGACTAACCCGGCACGGGTCAGACGTCAGGTAATAGGTGTGTACGACCGATCATTGTTGCCGTTGATGGCCGAAGTTGGGCGGTTAAATGATCTCAAACACTTGATTGTGGCCCATTCACAGGATGGTCTCGATGAATTTTCGGTCACGGCGCGGACTGACTTTGTTGATATGGTGGATGGGCAGATTCAGCCATCCTCTATCGGCCCGGAAGAAGTTGGGCTGGCTCTTCATCCGGAGGGGTCACTCAAGGGAGGAGGGCCAAAAGAAAACTACAAGCTGCTCCGAGCGATCTTTGATCGGGAGAGATCGCCATACCGTGATGCCGTTCTATTCAACGCCGGTGCCATGATCTATGTCTCTGGCAAAGCGACTTCCATTAAGGAGGGAGTAGGTTTGGCCGGGGAGGCGGTAGACAACCGATCTGCGGATAAAAAGCTGGACCAATGGATAACGGAATCTTCGGGAGGGGCGGTGGATCGAACTTGACGGTCAAGAACAGTGGAGCACACAAGCAAGAGTATAATAAGGGGTTACGAGGGGGACTTAAAGAATATATTTATCACCTGCGGCTGTTTTCCCGTAATGCGCGCCTCTATCTGATCGGCTCTTTTCTGATTGGCATCAACTTCCACGTCTTTCAACTTCTGCTAAATCTTTATTTAAAAGAATTCGGTTTTGTTGAAGGGGAGATCGGCCTGGTTCTTTCTTCGCGCGCGGTTGGTTCTGCGCTTATTGCGATTCCTGCGGCCCTTATTCTTAGTCGGGTGCGGCTCAAGCCGATCCTGGTCGCCAGCTCCATACTGTTTGCTGTTTTCACTTTCTTCATCACCAGCTTCCAGCAACTCAATCTCTTGATCGGATTTTCACTGCTTAGTGGAATGGCCTTTGCTTTTTATCGTGTGGCCGCGGCTCCTTTCTATATGCGAAATTCATCGCCGGTGGAAAGGACGCATCTCTTTTCGTTCAGTTTTGGCACCATGCTTCTGGCCGGAATGGCTGGGTCAATCGGATCAGGCAAATTGGTGACCATACTGGGGGAATGGACCGGTGACCTGATTCTTGGCTATCAATACACACTGTATATCGGAATTCTGATTGGGCTTTTCTCACTTATACCGTTCCTGATGATAAAGGCTTCGGATCCTTCGGCGGAGGAAAATCGGATCGAGCTGTCGCGCCGTCAGTTCAGAGAACGCTGGCGCTTCTATGGCAAGCTCACTCTCACCAATTTTACTATCGGCGCGGGTGCGGGATTGATCATCCCATTTCTGAATCTCTATTTCCGGGATCGCTTTAATCTGAGCCCGGACCTGATTGGAGTCTATTACTTTGTGGTTCAGTTCTCTATGCTTTTCGGTTCTCTGTCCGGGCCTATCCTGGCCAGGCGGTTCGGACTGGTCAGAACGGTGGTCATTACGCAGATGCTCTCAATTCCATTTATGCTGATTCTATCGTACACTTACTATCTCCCGCTGGCTTTTGCGGCTTTTGTTATTCGGGGTGGTCTTATGAATCTCGGGGTGCCGATTGTCACCAACCTCGGTATGGAACTGGCCCAGAAGAGAGAGCAGGGACTGGTAAACGCCCTTCTTATGCTGGGCTGGACCTCATCCTGGATGGTAACCTCGGCGGTGGGAGGGAACCTGATCGAACATTACGGTTACACAGTTACCATGAATATTACCGTGGCAACTTATCTGTTGTCATCGGGGATCTTTTATCTATTCTTCAGGAATAGTGAAACGCGCAACGAATCCGACCATACCTGGTCACTTGTTAGGGAGAACCACGCCTGATGGACATTCTTCAACGAATAGCTAAAGACAAGCGACTTGAAATTGAACAGTTGAAGCAGGCCCGTCCGATAGATTCTCTGACGCCACCAATCTCTCAATCAATTCCATTCAAGGAGGCCATAGGTCGCCCGAACAAAGTCAATATTATTGCTGAGATAAAGAAAGGCTCTCCTTCAAAGGGGGTGTTTGCTGAGGACTTTGATCCGGCTGAGATCGCTCGGAAATATGCCGAAGGCGGCGCGGCAGCGTTGTCCGTACTGACTGAATCAAAATACTTTTTTGGAGACTATAGCTATATTGAGACAGCGAAATCGGTAGCCGGGCTGCCCGTACTGTGCAAAGATTTTGTGGTCGATGAATACCAGCTGCACCATGCCGTACATATCGGAGCGGATGCCGTCCTTCTGATTGTGGCGCTCCATACTCGTGAACAGCTGGGGAGACGACTCTGCTTGGCCAAACAGCTTGGATTGGACGCCCTGGTCGAAATTCATAACGAGTCTGAACTGGATATCGCTCTGACTGCCGAGGCCGAGATTATTGGTGTCAACAACAGGGACCTGACTACTTTTGAAGTTTCACTCGAAACTGCGATAGGACTGGCCGATAGTATACCAAAGGGAATCGTTCGGGTGGCCGAATCCGGGATATTTGATGAAACGGACATCCAAAAACTGCAAGAGGTTGATTACAACTGCTTTTTAATCGGAGAAGCGTTAATGCGGGCCGATGATCCGGCCGGTGCGCTGAGGAGACTGCAGCAGCAATGAACAAATTCAGAGTGAAAGTCTGTGGGATGACCCGCCCGGGAGACGCACAGCTGGCCGCAAGGCTGGGGGCGGATCTGGTCGGGATGATCTTCTATCGAAAATCAGCCCGGTTCATAAATCTGTCGCAGGCTGATCAAATAGTTGCCGCTATTCCGGCAACGGTTGGAACGGTCGGTGTCTTTGTGGACGAGAAAGTTGAGCGGATACTAAGGATTGCCAGGAGACTGCGTCTCGGCTTTGTCCAATTGCATGGAGCGGAATCGGTACGAACAGTCAGGCAGTTGCAAAGGGAGGGGTTGAAAGTGATTATGAGTTATAGCCCGCGTTCCCGGTCGGACTGGATCAGGGTCAGAAAATCCGGCGCGGACCTTCGGTTGGTCGATAACCGTACCGACCATGCCTATGGCGGAACCGGTCGTACTTTTGACTGGAGTATGAGACCGAAAGAACGGATCGACAATCTGATTGTCGCCGGTGGTATTGGGGTCCATAATTTCAGGGAGGCCGTGGAATTGTTTGCGCCTTGTGCCCTTGATATCAATTCGACGGTTGAGACAAGACCGGGTATCAAATCAAGAAAGAGACTGACCGAATTTTTTGAGAATTGTAATAAGGTCCGATATGGCTGCTAAAAAGCAAAAATCGATGCCTGACAAACATGGCCGGTACGGTGAATATGGCGGCCGCTATGTGCCGGAAACCGTCATGTACGCTTTGGAAGAGCTCGAACAGTTCTACCGCTCAATCCGAAATGAACGTTGCTTCAAAAAAGAACTGTCCGGCTATCTGAACAATTTTGTCGGGCGGCCTTCGCCGCTCTATCATGCCGAAAGATTATCCCGTCACTTGGGGCTCAACCATGTTTATTTCAAACGGGAAGACCTCAATCATACCGGGGCTCACAAAATAAATAATACCGTTGGTCAGATACTTTTGGCTATTCGGATGGGAAAGAAAAGGATCATCGCGGAAACCGGAGCCGGTCAGCACGGTTTGGCCACTGCAACTGTTTGTGCCCGATTCGGACTCG
>JARGFS010000164.1 GCA_029211095.1 bacterium
ACTTCTCCACCACCTCTTCAATCCGGGTGGGGTGAATACGGCCGTCGGTTATGAGTTTTTCAAGGGCCATCCGGGCAACTTCACGCCGGACCGGATCAAAACCGGAGAGAATCACCGCTTCCGGAGTGTCATCGACAATAACATCAATTCCGGTCTCAGTCTCAAAGGAACGGATGTTCCTTCCTTCGCGACCAATAATCCGCCCTTTCATCTCATCGCCGGGCAGATTCACAACCGAGACGGTTGTCTCAACGGTGTGTTCGGCGGCACAGCGGTATATCGAAGACAAGATGACTTCCTTGGCTTCTTTATCGGCCTCACGTTCGGCCTTTTCCTTGATCTCTTTGATATACTGGGCCGCTTCCAGCCTTGCTTCGCTCATCATGTTATCCATCAGGAGCTTTTTGGCTTCTTCGGGGGACATCTGAGCAATTTTCTGGAGCCTCTCGTTCTGAGTTAGAATTATTTTTTCCAACTCAGCCTCTCTCAGCCCGATCCCCTTTTCACGCGTATGGAGGTTACCTTCGCGGTTGGCCAGTTCCCGATCCCGAACGTCCAGAAACTCTATTTTTTTGGCGAGATTCCCTTCCGATTCGGTAAGAGCGGCCTCCTGCTTATCCAGTTCTTTGCTCTTGGCATTGTATTCCTGCTCAAGCTCACTTTTGAACTTCATCCGTTCTTCACGAGCCTCGAGCGCAATTTCCTTCCGGAGTAATGCGGCCTTGTTGTCAGCTTCTCCGGTTATCCGGCTCGCGTGCTCTTTGGCTTCTTCAATACTCCGAGCGGCTGACCGTTTGGCCATGGTCCAGGAGATATAGAAACCAAGGGCAACAACGACTACTACGATCGCTACTTGGTAGATGATTCCATCTGCCATTTGATCCTCCCATCCGGCGGCAAGTCCGAATGCATTTATCTATGATTAAAAATGGCAGGGCAAGAAAAGAGGCTTAATCTGAGAAGTCTTAAGTAAGAATCAAACTGTATCTGCTAAGGCTGAATCGAGTCTTTCCAGAAGGCTGTCGAGCCTTCCGCCCAACTGGTCGGTAGCCGAGCTCAGTTGTTCACGTGTTTCATAGAATTCAGACGCAATAGACATCGCCGCCAGAATAGCAACTTTGTCCCGAGATTTAATCCGGCTAACTTTGGCCGTCTCTTTCATCTTAGCATCAACGTAGTCGGCCACACGGCTTATATATGCAGGATCAGCAACCCCGGTAATGGGATAATCATCTCCAAATATCTTAACGACTACCTTATTTTCATCATTCATAACAGTCATATTTCTCAGCTTAGGACAACACAGGCTATTTACCTGTCCTGCATGCTTTTACAAAAAATAGCCTTATTTTGCTTCAAGTCAAGAAAAAACTCAGCCGGCCATGCTCTCCAGCTGATCAAGACGGGCCATTAGGCCAACCAGTTTGGTCCTAATCTTGTCATCCCGGTCGGTGTCGGTCAGGCGCACACTTTCGTAGGCTTTCTTGACCGAGACAAGTTCGCTTTTGAGATTCCGGTTCTCCGCTTTGAGCTCAGTGTTCTCCTGCTTGACTTCTCCCAGCCTGACCAGGACGCGATCAATCTTCTCAACCAATTCGTTAATCTTGTCAGTCATCTTTTATTTATCTCTAATCTCGGCATTGAAGTTTTTTTTCAGCATAGCAACAACATCCCCCTGCCGTGCATCAACTTCCTCGCTGGACAAGTTCCCTTTAGCCGAGCGATAGTTGATAGCCACCGCAATAGACTTCTTCCCTTTCGGAATCTGTTTCCCAGTGTAGAGGTCAAACAGCTTGACCGACTCGGCCAAATCCCCCCCGGTCTTTTTGACAGCGGAAACAATCTCCCCCGCTTTGGTGGTCAAATCTACGACCACGGCGATATCGCGAAGAGCAGCCGGAAAGACCGGCAGCGGCTTGAAGCGAGCGACCGGAGTGCCTGCTTCAATAAACGGCATTATGGAGAATTCCGCAAGGAAGACAGGCTCTTTGATTTCAAAACGCTTAAGGACCTTCTGGTTGAACTGACCTATCCGGCCAACCGACCTTCCCCCGTACTGAATGTCAAACGAGATTTCCTGGTCGAACCAATCAGAACTGGCGGGGATTAATTCATATCGAGGCAGTTTATAATTATTCCAGAGAGCGGTCATTGTCCCGGTCAGGTCATAAAAGTCATTCGGTCGGGCCGGGTTTCTCCAGTCCGATGGATAATTGCCGGTTACGACCAGCACAATTCTGTCTTCCTCCACCCAATTGTCATTTTTGTCCGGCGGATAGTAGACACGTCCGATTTCAAACAGTCTCAGGTCGAGATTCCGATGAGAGATATTGTGCTGCACCACATTCAGGGCAGACTGGGCCAGGCAGGTTCTCATCACACCCAGGTCTTCTGATACCGGATTGAGAATCTTGATCGGAGCGACTTTCGGCTCCATGAACTGAGCCAGTTTTCCTTCGACCATCCCATGATGGATCATCTCATCGAACCCGGCCCCGGTGAGAGTCCGGCGTGCGTCAACCTTAAAGTCATCCTCGAAATGACTTGGCGTAAACAATGGTCCTATATTCTCTTGTGCATCAGGGATATCATCGAAACCGATAATCCTCGCGACCTCTTCGATCAAGTCTATTTCTCGTTCAAGGTCAGGACGGAAAGTTGGAACGGTTATTGTCAGCTTCTCGTCTCCGGTGACCTGGCATTGAAGCAGTTCCAGAATCTCCACCATGCGCTCAGTCGCCAGTGTTGTTCCCAGTACCCGGTTGCACTGCCCGGGGCGAAAGGTAACATCCCAGGGTTCAATTTTCTTTGGGTAGCAATCGACAACTCCCGTTAGAACCTGACCGGAGCAGAGCTCCTGCATGAGTGCGGCGGCCCGATCAATGGCATATTCAATACCGTTTGGGTCGGCCCCTTTTTCAAACCTGTTGGAAGACTCCGTGACCAGACCGAGAACGCGACGGCTCTTGCGGATCATCGGAGCGTTGAAATAGGCCGCCTCCAGCAGGATATTCGTGGTACTGTCTTCGACTTCGGAGTCAAGCCCCCCCATGACACCGCCAACGGCCACGCCGGTTTTACCATTAGTGATCATGGTGACATCCGGGGTAAGTTCATGCGTTTGGCCGTCCAGAGTGGTGAACTTCTCTTTATCCTTAGCCAAACGGACGATCACTTCATTTGAGCCAAACCGGTCCAGATCGAATGCATGCAGAGGATGACCACATTCGAGCATGACCAGGTTGGTAATATCTACAATATTTGAGATTGGCCTCATTCCGGCTGTAATAATCTTTTTTTGAAGCCACCAGGGAGAGGGACCAATTTTCACACCTCGAATAACGCGTGCGGCATACCTGGGGCAAGCGTTCAAGTCCTCTATGGCTACCGAAACAACATCCGAAGCCTTTTCTTCGATCTCATTTAACTCGACTTTCGGTCTCTTAATCTCAACCTCGGCCAATGCAGCCAGATCGCGCGCGATCCCGATTGCCGAGAGTGAATCTGCCCGGTTGGGAGTCAGCTCAAAGGTAAGGATGTAGTCATTGAAATCGAGATATTCGGCCAGGGGCTGTCCAACTTTTGCGCCGGTATCCAGTTCCATGATCCCCTCGTGGCTCTCACTCAGCCCGAGCTCCCGCTCGGAACAGATCATACCGGTCGATTCAATCCCACGAATCTTCACTTTTTTGATAACAATATCGCCGACCAGCTTGGCCCCTATCTGAGCCAGCGGAACTTTCATGCCCACGGCTACATTCGGCGCGCCACAGACGACATCAAAAGTGCTGGCGCCATCATTCACCGTAGCCAGGCAAATCTTGTCGGCCCCTTCTATCGGTTTCAGGTCGAGTACCTCGGCCACAACCACTTTGTCCATGTAGCGGGAAGTCGACTCAATCTCTTCGCAAGCCGTGCCGCAAAGGGTCAGACGATCAGCAACTTCCTCAGCAGACCAGTCAACACCGGTTAGCTCTACAAGCCAGTTATAAGATATTTTCATTGTCTATCAGAACTGCCGCAAAAAGCGGATGTCATTATTAAAGAAGTTTCGTATATCAGTGATCTTGTACTTCAGCATCGCCGGCCGTTCGACTCCCATGCCGAAAGCATAACCGGAGTATTTCTCCGGATCATGGCCGGTTGCTTTGAGAACATTCGGGTCAATCATACCACAGCCCAGAATCTCCAGCCAGCCAGACTGTTTACATATCTGGCAACCTTTGCCACCGCATAGGAAACAGGAAATATCAACTTCTGCGGATGGCTCCGTGAACGGGAAAAATGAAGGCCGGAACTTCAGTTTTACATCACTTCCAAAGAAGTTTTTGCAGAAAGCAACCAGGGCTCCCTTGAGATCGGCGAGAGTAACGCCAACATCGATCAGGAAACCATCGACCTGGTAGAAAGCGGCATGATGCCTGGTAGAGATAGCCTCGTTACGGTAGCAGCAGCCGGGAACGATAATTTTAATTGGCGGCTCCCGGTTTTCAAGCTCGCGGGCCTGCACCGGGGTGGTATGGGTGCGAAGCAGCCTCCCGCCTTCCACAAAGAATGTGTCCTGCATGTCCCGGGCCGGATGATCGGGCGGGAAGTTCAGTGACTCAAAGTTATAGTAGTCCGTCTCTATATGCGGTCCGCGGGCGATTTCAAAGCCCATACCGCGAAAGGTGTCACAGATCTGATCAATAACCTGGTTGATGATATGAACTTTGCCAATGTTCGGGTCGGTTCCGGGAAGGGTCGGATCAAAATCCGAAGCAGCCTTGTCCCCTTCAAATAACTCGGAAGCCTGGCTAATCTCCTGCTCCAGGTCAACCCGGCACTTATTGGCCGCCGCTCCGATCTCTTTCTTTTCTTCCGGAGACAGGTCTTTGAGCTGTTTGAGAACGACCGTAAGTAGACCCTTACGGCCCAGGTATTTTACCCTGACTTCATTAATCGAATCGAGCGAATCAGATTTTTTGATTCGCTCGATTGCGTTTTGTCTTAGTTGAGTAATCTCGTCAAGCAATGACATAGGCTTACCGGCTTGTCTTACTTACCGGTGGCCATTTTTGCCAGAGCAGAGAATGTGTCCATATCACGCGCGGCGATATCGGCCAACATTTTGCGATCGAGATTTACTCCCTCTTTCTTCAGACCAGCTATGAGGGTGGAGTAATTCGTGTCGCACATTCTTGCGGCGGCGGAAATACGAGTTATCCAGAGAGACCTGAACTCCCGCTTTTTGTTCCGACGATCACGATAGGCGTACTGAAGGCCCTTCTGGACTGTCTCCAGCGCTGTCCTGTAAAGATTACGACGCCCGCCAAAGTTTCCCTTGGCTTTATCCAGTACTTTCCTGTGGCGACGATGGGCAGCGACGTTGTTTTTTGCACGAGGCATTTTCTACAAACTCCTTGGTATCGACTTACTTGTGAGGAATCATCCGCGCCACTCGCTTAGTATCCGACTTGGATACCATCGTAGATTTGCGCAGCTTGCGCAACCTTTTCGGACTTTTCTTGGTCAGAATGTGGTTGTGCAGAGATTTGTTTCTCTTGAACTTCCCGGTCCCGGTCTTTTTGAACCGTTTGGCCGCGGACCGGACGGTCTTGATTTTGGGCATTACTGGTCTTCCTTTATGATTTC
>JARGFS010000165.1 GCA_029211095.1 bacterium
TGGAGATCTGGTCCCGGACGGTTGCGATGCCTGCCCCGGATTTGATGACACTGAAGATGCTGACTTCGATGGAATACCGGATTCTTGTGACAACTGTATTCTGGCTCAAAACTTCGGACAGTCGGATTCCGATGGAGATGGGGTTGGTGACGCCTGCGACCTCTGCCCCGGATCGGATGATACCATTGATTCTGACTTTGACTCCATCGCCGATGGATGTGACGAGTGTCCCGGTTACGATGACCTGATCGATGATGATACGGATGATGTCCCGGACAGTTGTGACAATTGCCCGACAGTTGCCAATCCGGATCAGCTCGATTCCAACGGGAACGGCTATGGCGACAAATGTGAATACCTTTCCGTTCCCGGAGAGTATGTCCGTAATCCTTCGGGACTTCCGGATCAGTTTGGACTTGCACAGAATTACCCTAACCCATTTAACTCTGAGACGATAATCCGCTACGCTGTTCCGTTCCCTTCTCCGGTAAAACTGACAATTTACAATCTGCTGGGACAGAAAGTAGTAGCTCTCGTCGATGGACCCGGTCTGCCCGGCTATTTCGAAGCGCATTGGGATGGTAAAAATCGGCGTGGACAGGATGTCCCCACCGGGGTCTATCTCTATCGTCTGGAGACAGTACAGGGAGCCTACTCCAAAAAGATGGTGTACCTTAAATAGAGAGAAAAGGTTTACAGGAAAGGATTTTGATAGATGAATAAATTTCCAACGTTGTTTGTGATTATTTTCACGTTCCTCTTTTTGCCTCTGTGCGCACTCGGCGAAGAACTGACCGTGCAGACTGCCAGCGGCACCTTTGTCGATCTGGATGGGGACGGAATTGATGATGCGGCTATGGATGCCAACGAAGATGGTATACCTGATGCCTGCGCATTCGGTTATGTGGCTCCTCGGCAGGACCTGAGCAATATGACCCTTAATTTGCCTTCCTCAGTGTCGAACACCAGATCGGCTATAGATATGGCGGCACTCAACTCACTTCAGCGGTTCGGCCAGCGACAGTTTTGCATACGCGCGCAGGAGAAATGCCGGAGCAGCCTGGATGCACAGTTCAGCGCCGGGATCGGGGTTGGTGTGGGTTCGGCGGGCGGAGTCTGCGCCGGAGGTGTTTGCTTCTAATAGCAAGCAGGAGTAATTCATGAAAAGAACCATCAATACACTGTTATTTCTGCTCCTCCTGTTCCCTGCAGTGCACTCAGAGTCACTGTTGGATCAGCTCAAGATTGAAGGTTACCTGGGTGGCGGCAGCACCGATAATCTTCTTCTCGATTCAAGCGCTACTTCGGAAACCTACAGCAACGCCGGAGCCGTACTCAGACTGTACCCGCTGAGTATGACCGAAGTTTCTCTTACGGCCGAATACAACAAATACTCAGATCTGAGCTCACTGGATAATTTCCGCTACCGAACGGAACTAAAATTTATTCCGACCTCAGACTCTGCCCGTTTTTCGCTCTACCTGTATGGCGCTTATGACGGTCGTAGCTACAAAGCTGAAAATATCGGTGTCAGCACGGCTGACTTCAATAACCTTACGGCCGATGCTATTGTCTCGGCCGGATACGAACTGAACAGTCTGACTCACTTGAGGGTGGGGGCCGCATATAAGCTCTCGGGCTACGACAATGAGTTTGTCGAAGACAAATATGCGGTGGATTATTTTGCAGGCTTCAACCGCACCCTCTTTGGGAGTATTAGTTTTGACCTTGAAGGCGGATTGACCAGCGGGAATCTGGAATATACGCCGCGCTCGGTGCCGGAGGTAGGTTTTCCAGTTAGAGACTGGCAAACTGGCGAGATTGACAGTTCGTTCACTGCCTATGACTCGCTGGAACAGGGAACCCTGAACTCGGTCTATATCTCCCCTCGCATTTCTCGTTCTATCGGGAGCAAGACTGGCGTAAGTCTGACCTTGTTCTACCGGAGTTTTCTGGACGAAGTTGACAGTAGTGTTGTGTTTGGTTACTCGACCGGGATTCTCTCCCCCTGGGTCACTGACTACGAAGGAGAAGCGGTCCTGTTGAGCATCAAGAGCTTCCTGATACCGAGACTGATTACCACCTTGTCGGCTGGTTACTGGCACAAGCAGCATCTTCCAGCCGCAGAGCAGCCCTGGCTGATACAACAGGGGGCTGATCCAATTCCAAAACCGGGTCAGGAGCCGATAAACGCAAAGGAGCGCACGGACTATGTCCGCCGGACAATGGTTCAACTGCAGATGCCGTTTGCTTCCCGTTCCGGCTGGTTTATTGAACCGTACCTGACGCTTGAGTTCAGCAATAACAACTCAACTATTTCCGTTTACGAATATGACAATTTCTCTGTCTCCGGAGGGGTAAGTCTCCGGTTGTAAGAGCGTAGATTAAGTGTTAAGCGATATTTGACTAACCACAAAGAAGAGAGGAAAACGACAACATGAATCGTTCCCTGTACTCCGTCTTGGCAGCGCTATTGCTGCTATTGATGGCCGTACCGGCAGCCTTGGCTGCTGAGGACTATAGTGTTGTGGTCCTGGAACCATCATTACTGACCGATGGTCCGGGCGCACCACCACCGTTGCCGACGGCCGATGGCGACAAAGCCTCCTATACGGGCACCATTAAACTGCATATTGTTGAACCGACCTCCCGATGGAGAGACGAAAATAACCACACCTACGAATTTGGACTTCTGGACTATGCTCTCGTTCAGGGATTCACGGTTGCCGATGGCGCTACCTGGGAAGCCGAGACGACCTGGAACTCCATTCTCAACGGGATGGGTTCAATTGCAGAAAATAACATTATGGTACAGGCTGTAGTGTTTAATCCAACCCCCATGAGTGGTTACTCGGACCCGCCCACCGGCTCTCCATTCACGGCCTATTACACCGATGCCGCAGCTGAGGCAATAGTTGGTGTTCCGGGCTACAACAGCACTGCTGCCGGACACACGCATACAGTGTTTGTCGAAGAAGGTACGGCCTCCTGGTGACCGAGTTGTCCTACTACGCGTGCCGTGTTGCACGCTTTGTATGCAACTTCTTCCTATAATTTTATCTACCAGGCCCAGGTAGTTGACAAGTGCGCTGCCGCAAATGACCGCGCCAATGAAATCAACCTGACCTATGTGCCTACCACCTACTATGATGCCGGCCACCGTGTCCTCGTAGGCGCCAATTATCAGGCTCTTTATATCTCCCGGATCAACGATGCCGGTGCTCGGACGGTAGCTCCGCTGAACATGATTACTGCCATTGATTGGCTGGGAAATAACGAAGTCCGTGTCCGGGTTCGTATTGGAAACGGTGTCTCGGTCAATGAAGTCCCAACCGTACCCGCCGCTCCCTCAGGTATCGCCAAGGGCTTAATCAACGTTTCCTATGATTTTACCGCCCTTTCTTCTGATAGTGACGCCGACGATCTATACTACCAGTGGGACTTTGGGGATGGGACTATAACCGGCTGGTTGGGTCCGTTCTCCGAAGGTACCACTATGGTTCAGTCTTATGCCTGGGCAAACGTGGGTACTTATGATGTCCTGGTTCGGACCAAAGACTCATACGAAGAGACCACCGCCTGGTCTCCGGCCAGTTCAGTGACTATAGGGTGCTGCATTATTCGTGGTGACTTCAATCATGACTCGGTTAGAGACATTACCGACCTGACTTCGTTGGTAGACTTCATGTTTGCCGGTGGTGCGGCAGCTCCGTGCGATGAAGAAGCCAACATCAATGGTATTGGCGACCTGGACATTACTGATCTTACTTTCACGGTTGATTTTATGTTTGGAGGTGGGGCCGCGCCACCTGACTGTCCGTAATTGTTCTAATTCAAATATGAACTGAATGGAAGCCGCCGTCTATTGCATAGACAGCGGCTTCTCTTGTGCGAATTGTCTAACCATCTGGTGCCATATGCTCGGCAATAAGCAAGCCGCCCGAAGGCAACTTACTCTGTTGACTTGGAATGACTCCTCTGCTCTACATTATAAGAGCGAGCTTACCGATCTCTACTTCGCCAGTCGTAAGATCCTCAACTGACCAGTAATACAGCCCGGACACAGCCAGCTGAGTATTACGAGTGATCAGATTCCATTCAGCATGTCCGGAAACTGGTGAGGTCGGGTCCTCGTGGTGCTCAATCTCCCGGACCAGATCGCCATCCAGTGAGTATATGCGGATAATACAATCCGCAGGCACATTGGCAAAATTGACCGAACGCACCCTGTCATCGGCTCGGCCACCTTCGGCGAATTCCTGCGTTTCATCCCCTTCATGGAAAGAGCCTCGGTAGTCGGCATCCATGCGATACGGATTGGGATAAGTATAGATCGGCAGTTTTGCTTCCTTGGCCGCTTCGGCGGTTGCTCGCGCATAAACCTCTATCGCTCCCACTGTTTTGCTGGTTTCCAGCGATGGGAGGCCTGAGGCGGGTGAGCCATAGTCAAAGGCGGTGACATTTATCCAGTACCGAACAGTCGGCAGGACATCCTCGATAAGGTATTCATACTCATAATACTTGAAATAGCCGTCTTTGGTCGTATCGCCCGGAAAGCCTGAATCGGTCGGAGGCAGGGCATCCGGATACCTCTTTTTGATGGGGGTATCAATACCAAAACGATAGGCGTTGTAGTCCTGTATCTGGAAAAAGAAAGTAGAATCGCCAACTGCTAACGGATTATTGCGCTGGTAGTCCAGAGGATGAAATGCTTTGGGATTGCTGGGATCACCGTAAGCTGCCCTGGCTTCTTCCAGGGTGTAGGGGGTGTCAAACAGCCTCCAGGGATTGCTTGAGAGCCCGTCGGGTGCGTAGACATATTTATTGTAATCTTCAATATCGTAAGAGGCCTGGAGAGAGAAACTGGTCTCTCTCTGATCGCGGGACAGGTAGACCCGGTAACCTTCAAAATCAAGCGGGTCCTCACCGCTGACTCTCAGGAACTGATCCGGAGTGGTTTCAGAGTCATAACCGTTGAAGCGAATCAGAATAGAACCGGGCGAAGGATACACCCACATCTTAGGCCGAGAAGGCGGTTTGGCTCCTTCAAAGTCAGGAACGCCGTCACCGGTGATATAAGTTGTGTCGGCCACATACTCCAGCGTGTCATAAGCGGTATCGCTGCCATTAGTGATAGTGTCGATCGTTAGAATGGGAACACAGACAACAAATTTCCCCTGGTAGCCATCGCCGTCGGTATCGACCCCGGGATTATCATAAATCCACGAGGCCCAGCGGGCGTTGGTGGTGAGGTCTTCAAAATTCAGATTCTCATAGAACTTCTCCGGCTGGTAATTTCCGGCTGGGAAGTCAAGATGATCGGCTCCGTTGGTCGGGTCAACATGGAGGCGCTCGCCACCAACATAGGCGAACGACAGCGGAAGAGTCTCCCCCGGATCGATCTTGAAAGGTCCAAACGAAAGAAGATAGCGGGTGTCAAAACCGTCTGAGAAATTCTCGGCCGCCGAAGTCATAGGGTGCAGCCAAAGCGGATCGCCCGGTTCTACCTTGCCGGTAAAGGCCTGATCATAGTCAAACTCCAGGTTGCGCATAATGTAGTGCTTATTGCGGTCCCCCATCGGAGTGCC
>JARGFS010000166.1 GCA_029211095.1 bacterium
AGTGGCAAGAGCAGGATTTGTGGTTGGCGGACGTCCTCGTCTGCCAACAAGTGATAAGCTGGTGCACGGGGGCGTTCGTAAGACGGCAGCCAGAGAGGGATTGCCGCCACCAGCTTCTTCGAGCACATCTGATCGGCAGGGTGGCACGCTCAAACTCGTTTGGGCGTGATTCTCTCACAAATCCGGGAGCCGGTATAGACCGGGCAGACGAGGGCGCCTGTCCTGAGCTTGTCGAAGGGTATGCTGCCCACTTAAATGATGAACCCATCCGGCGGGTGGGCTGCAAATGTCAAACTGGAAAGGCAATTCGGTAGCATCGCAGGGATGCTGCCCTACATATATCGGAGACTGCCGATCTGAAGATCAGCAGACCACAACGAATTGTTGAAACCACATCGGTTTCGTTCTACACCTTTACTTAAATGTAATTATGATTGGAACGGCGCTTCAAGTATCAAGTCAGGCTGAGCCTGTCGAAGCATGATTGCTCTCTACCAGGCAATAGTGGTCATGATTCCATCGAATCTTTCAGCATGTTGAGATCGTCTAAGAATCTCTGAATGTCAGTGTCTCCGAACCCTTTTTCTTTTGCGGCCTCTTCAAGTGTTCCCCAGATTGGTTCTCCACAACGAATACACCTGATCCCGTTCGTGGCTAAATAGGACACTGCTTCCGGAACTATTTGAACTAGATCCTCAATGAAAATAGACTTTGTTATTTTCATTTGGTGCTAACCTACTTCACGCGCCAGAGCTCAACCTTTGCTTTGTCGACCCGTTGGCCATCATCGGTTGTGCTAAGACGGAATGAAATGCTGTCCATGGTAATCAGGTTGATCTCGGCCGAATACAATTTCCCCTTGCGCATCCTCTGTCCCAATAGCTGATTGCCCTGCTTTGCACCACGATACAGGGAGTGGCGGCCAAGATTGTCCCAGACCTCCCAGGTCAGGGAGTCTGTCTGTTCATGAAGGACCATGTGGCCGGAGTCGGAATATGTAAACAGGAATTTCTCCCCGGTCAATGAAGTCCGAAGGTATTTCTCATCCCGCAGATATTTGAAATTGGCCTTCCCTTCAATCTCCATCTCCATTCCGGTCATCGGCACCACAAATGATCCCACCCCTTCCCAGTCGCCTTCCAGATCGGCCAGCTCAAAATCAACCTTGTCACCGGCAACAAGAAAACTGCTGCAGCACAACAGGGCTATCATCAAGACCAGATATTGTCTGCTCATTCTTTCTCCAAAGTATATTCAAACGAACTCTCAGCAACCGAGTCTTTATACAATTCACTATTTATATAGAGCCGGTTCGGACTGGTGAAATACATCCTGATTTTGTATTCGAGCGGTCCGCGTTCGCATTTCACCCAGACAATATCATTGTGCACCCAGCCCCGGTAAACCATGCTGTCGCCGGAATCACCAACCAGGATCCAGCTGGCGGAGTCGCCTCCCAGGAAAAGCGATCCGGTACCGCTGTAGTTCAGCTCGTGCCCGGACATAATCGTCTTGGTGTTGAAGCTGTTCTCACCAACGGGATCAAAACTAATCCGGGCATTTATCGACATCCGGTTTGAGTCCGGCAGATGGAGCAGGCCGGGCCCTATCCAGACTCCCGCAAGTTCGCCCAGGTTCATTTCGGTCCGCTTGATGCCGCGCGGAAAGTCTTCGGGGAGTTTATCTCCACCCATTTTGAAATAGATCAGGCTGACAATCACCAAAATGAAGACAGCCAACATCACAAGATATCTGGTCACATGTAGTCTCCTTCTAACGGCCAATGGTAAGCAAAAGAAGCCTTCAAGAGAAGTTTTTTCCCGTCACTCCCTCCGCCAAATGAAGATGCCGCATAACTCTTTGTATCACAAGAGGATCAGTGTAGCGGAGAGAGCGGTTTTTAGTTGCTATTGAGTCCGCTTTTTCGTAAATTTGATGTCTGTTGATGTAACGCTAAATATCTGCAATTAAGGAACTTACCTGATGGATCTGGATCGCCAGAAGATTGAAACAATATTTCTCGAAGAGGAGATGAAATCCTCTTACCTTGATTACTCCATGTCGGTTATCACCAACCGTGCCCTGCCTGATATTCGGGATGGCCTCAAGCCGTCCAACCGGCGCATTCTGGTGGCCATGAACGATCTTCACCTGGCACCCGGCAAGCCGCATCGTAAATGCGCCAAAATTGCCGGTGATACTTCCGGAAACTATCATCCTCACGGTGAACAGGTTGTTTATCCTACCCTCGTTCGCATGGCCCAGGATTTCAATATGCGTTATCCGCTGGTCGACGGGCAGGGAAACTTCGGGTCAATCGACGGTGACGGCGCTGCTGCGATGCGGTATACCGAAGCCAGACTGACCCCGATTGCGGTGGAGATGCTGGCCGACCTCGAAAAAGAGACAGTCGGTTATATGGAGAACTACGACGGTACTCGCGAAGAGCCGGTTGTTCTCCCGGGCAAGTTCCCCAACCTGCTTTGCAACGGTACTACCGGTATTGCGGTCGGTATGGCCACCAATTGCCCCCCGCACAATCTGAATGAAATCTGTAATGCCATCGTGCACGTTATTGATAACCCGGATTGTACCAACGCCGACCTGTACGAAATTGTCCCCGGTCCGGATTTTCCAACCGGCGGAATAATTAACGGTTCCGATGGAATCCGTCAGGCGTATGAAACCGGCAAAGGGCATGTCCCGGTGCGTGCCCGGGCCGTTGTCGAGCATATGAAAAACGGTCGTGAGTCTCTTGTTGTTACCGAGATCCCGTACCAGGTCAATAAGACCAACCTCCTTGAAAAAATCGCCGACCTTGTTCGGGAAAAACGGATTGAAGGGATATCTGATCTTCGCGATGAATCAGATCGGGACGGCATGCGCATTGTTATCGAGCTCAAGCGGGATGTCCAGACCGAGATCGTCCTCAACCTGCTCTATAAGCATACTACCATGCAGACTACTTACTCAATCAATATGGTCGGGCTGGACAAAGGGGTGCCGCGCCTGCTGGCACTGAAGCCGATAATTGAAGCTTTCGTGGAACATCGGCACGAAGTAGTCGTGCGCCGGACCAAATATGACTTGAGAAAAGCGGAAGAGCGGGCGCATATTCTCGAGGGATACCGGATCGCCCTGGACAATATTGATGCCGTTATTGAGCTGATAAAAAAATCAAAAGATACTCCCACCGCCCATGCCGGGTTGATGACAAACTTCAATCTCTCGGCTATCCAGGCCACGGCCATTCTGGAGATGCGTCTTCAGCGATTGACGGGACTGGAACGGGAGAAAATTGAAGAAGAGTATCTGGCTCTCATTAAGAAGATAGAAGAATACCGGGCCATTCTGGCCTCCAAAGCGCGGCTGATGAATATCATCAAGGAAGAGACAACCGAAATCGCCAACAAGTATGGCGATGACAGACGGACCGAGATTCAGGATGCCGCCGAAGAGCTTGAGATTGAAGATTTGATTGCCGAAGAAGATATGGTCATCACGATCTCCCATCTTGGTTATGTCAAACGCCTCAATGTCACTAATTACCGCAAGCAGCAGCGAGGAGGCAAAGGGGTCATTGGAACGCAAACCAAAGAAGATGATTTTGCGGAGTATCTGTTTGTTGCTTCCACCCATGACTACATTCTGTTCTTCTCCAGCAAGGGACGTTGCTACTGGGTGAAAGTGCACGAGATACCGACCGGCGGCAAAATGGCCAAAGGGAAGCCAATAGTCAACATGTGCAAGATGGAGAAAGGGGAGAACATTACCGCTTTCTGCAAGGTACGTGATTTTGCTGAGGATAGCTTTGTGGTCATGGCCACTCGCAACGGTATTATCAAGAAGACCTCGTTGGCCGCCTTCTCCAACCCCAGGGTGACCGGTGTCAATGCCATGAATCTTCCCAAGGATGACGAACTGATTGAGGCTGCCATTACCGATGGTACTTTTGAGATTGTTCTGGCTACCCGCAAGGGGATGGCTATCCGCTTCCCTGAGGAAAAAGTACGTGCTATGGGCCGCACGGCCTATGGTGTCAAAGGGATCAACCTTGCTTCCGGTGACTACGCTATTGGCATGGTTGTGGTAAAACGGGACTCAACCCTTCTGGTTGTGGCCGAAAACGGTTATGGCAAGCGGACCTCCATTGAAGATTACCGTGTGACCAACCGCGGCGGTAAAGGGATCATCAACATGAAAGCCTCGGAGCGCAACGGTGAAGTTGTGGTGATAATGGAAGTTGTCGATGATGATGAGTTGATCCTGATCACCAAGAAAGGCATTGCCAATCGTCAGTCAGTGGGCCAGATCAAGGTGATTGGCCGGGCCACTCAGGGAGTACGATTGGTCAAGCTTGGCTCCGGTGATCTGATTACCGATGTCGCCCGGGTAGTAAAAGAAGAGTAGCGCACATAGTGTGTCACACATTGTGTGTTTGGTTGCTTCGCACGGCGTCCATAGTTTTTTTGCTTAACGAGTTTGTGGGTCGAGCCTGAGGTTCTGACAGTCCTTTTGATTTATTAGCCTGAGTAGGGCGGAACTTCCTTCGACAAGCTCAGGACAGACTTTAGTAGTCCCGCCTTGTTCTTTTGATTGGAAGAACGGCTGTAAGGTTCTGCCCTGCTTGGTTGCTACGCCTTTGTCATCCGAAGATTGGTCTTGAGGCGACTTTTTTTGAGTAGATGCGCCCAATTCTATACGCAACAGAGCTTTCGGTCTATCTGTCTTGTTGTAATCAGAATTTCACCCGGAGGCCGACACTCGGCATAATACCGGCATCGTAGACAAACCCGTTGGCTGTAGAGATTATCGGGTTGGCCCGATTGGTAATATTGGCGACATTTAGGAATAGCTCGGTATTCCCAAATGTAAGCTTGCTGTGCAAGTTTACCGAGTAGTTGACCGGAAACCGCTCTGAGTTTTCTTCGGTAAGATAACTTTCAAAGTAGTCACGGCTGTTGCTATCCCCGGTTGAAGCGGCCAGCGGCAGATTAGAGCGGGTATAGGGGAGACCGGAGCGGACCGAAGCATCCCCACCGACAGCCCACCGGTTGGACAGAGGGTACTCAAGTTCACCGTAGAACCGGTGCCGTGCGTTGAGTTCATAGTCTGTTTCGATCCCACCTGAGTTTTTCACGGCCTGAGTGTATCCATAATAGGCCAGAGCGCTCAGTTCAGAACCAAACAGTTGTTCGGTTTCGTAGTTTATCTCCCCGCCAATCAATCTCAGAGAGCCCTTGGATCGAATGCGCAAACGGTCATCAGACGAAGCGGCCAGGTCCGATTGTTCATCAAAATTCGGCACCAGAACCGGGCGATCATCAATCCTTTTACCAAAGAGACTGACCCTGACCTGGTTATGCTGGTACCCGAGACTGAGCAGGGTGGTCCGTATCGGGTTCAACTGTTCGCGTTGATCCAGAATAAGCACCTGGTACGGTTCCAGAATTCTGTTGATTGGGCTTTCGGCAAAGCGGCCAAAGAAAAGACTCAGTCTCCCGCTTCTTGAGACTCGGTACTCAATCGTCTGCCGGAATAGAAAAGCCTGACCATTTTTCAGATCAGAAAAGTTTTGAA
>JARGFS010000167.1 GCA_029211095.1 bacterium
AGTAGATGATCACCCGTATATTCTCGCCGTCAAAATTGTAGCGCATTTCCATCTGGTTGGCCAACAGTTCCGGCGTCTGATTCCCCTCCAAAACAAAGTCGGCGGCGCCAGCCTAAAGAAGGCGCCACACCGAACACGTCCACGCATCATATGCTCATGCGGGTCCGCCGCTAATTTGTTTTCTCCGATCCAGGACAATCAGTACTACCCCCGCCAACACAGCCACGGTCCCGGCGATAGGCGAAAACGGGAAATGTCTGGTCTCATCGACCTGGACATACATATCTCCCATATTGATCGCGTTCCTGCTGGAGGTGTAGGATATCCCCCCATAGATTAACCCAATCACGCCGAGCGCGATTAGAATCATACCGAACACGGTCATTGTCTTCATAAATGCTCCTTTTAGTTAGCTCGGACATTTTGCCCGAGCGGCGCTGATGTACGGCCGACATTTCAGAGACTGAACAATAAGCCGAAGTTTATGGAATAGAAGTCCGCATCGACACCATCCAGTACCGCGCCTGGCACATCTTTGATATTGTAGTCAATAAAGACATAGCGAACATCGCCAAATAATCTGAAATTCTGCGAAGCCGGCAATTCTATCCCGGCAGCCAGGTGCCAGCCGAACTTCTGGGTCGTCTCATCGATATAGCCATCGTCATTATATTCACTGGCGTAATCAAAGCTGGTGTTGTACCATCCGGCACCGACGCCTCCATATACGACCGGTAAGAGATAGAGCATTCCAGTGGCTGTCAACGGCCAGCTTTTGACGGTTAACACGTCCGTACCATATTTTTCCTGACGATAACCAAAATTGCCTTCCACACCGAACAACGGCGCTAGTTTCAGGCGCAATGTGGCACCAACCAGGTAATTTGCATCTTCAGCATCCTGAGATTTCTGAATACCAAGGTGAGGACCGAGGTGCACGTCTGTTTGACTGCTTGCAGTCAACGGCAGCAGCATGAGAATGCCTAGAACAAGTCCAAGTGAGATAAGTCTAAACATATTTTTCCTTTTGTTTACGGTGAAGGCATAGGTATTGCCTTCATCTATGATTGAAAGCAGGCCGATCATATTCCATATTTTAACGGCGATGCATTTTCTCCTGTAAAACGATCCTTGTTTGTCAGACGACACGTCACAATGCCCGTCGTCCGGAAATTACCCTTAATAATATAGCTATAACGGCAATGACTATCAGGGCGTGAACAAGACCTCCCAACGTATAGCCCGTTAACAGGCCAAGTGCCCATAGAATTAACAGTACTACGGCTAATGTCCACAACATGGGATACTCCTTTCCATCTCGTTTGGAACCGCTGCCGACCAATGCGTCCCGGAAGTGAACAGCAGCGATCCAACCAACGAGTATTTGAAATAACGATTCAGCATTTACTTCCCGAAGGTCCATCCGACCGTGGCTTTGAAGTCCGGCGCGTCTCCAAGGCCAAGTTTACCCTCAATAAAGAAATGCCCGGACTGGTTACCCGCGGATCCCTTGCCGATACCAAACTGCATGTAGGCGCCGAAGTCCGACGAACTGTTCCCATGCTTCCACGAATAGAATATAGGGCCAAGGCCACCGCCCAGATATGGCGTCCAGACTCCCCAGTCAGAGCGGAATCGATAGTCGAGCTCGAACGATGGGGCCACGGTTGTCAAATCGTCGCCAAAACCGATCTCGACATTCGGGAGCATCATAAGATTTGGCGCGATATCTCCGAAATCAATGTGACCGCCGAAATGGACCTGATCCGGGTTGAGCGTTACACCCACTCTCGGGCCTATGCCGTGAAAACCGGCCGTACGCTGTCCGGCAACAGCCTGGAAACTGCAAACCAGAATGAGTAAAACAAAAGAAGAAATAGTCTTAAACACTTGTGATTCCTTTCGTATTAAGACCAAACCGATTGGCCTATTATTGTATGCTGGTACTGATTTCCACTATTACATTGCAACCTGCGTGGCCTCACTTGAGTAAAATATCACTTCGGTACCAACTCCGTAGAAGATGTCTTGTTTGCCTGTCGCGGCGGACAGACCGGTGCCGGCGACGGCACCAGCAGCAGCGCCGATTTCGGTACTGCCATCTCTATTGATTATTTTGCCGATGATGCCACCGACGATGGCCCCACCACCAATCATGGCGACCTCTCGGTCGGTATGTGATCCTTTCTTTTCTGTAATAAAGATTGTGCCAACGTCGATCCAGCGGTCTTTAGTATTCTTGATAGCCGTGATGCTAAAGCTCAATTCAGCCGGAGTCTTGAGCCGACCGGATTCGACAACATGGTTCAGTACGCCTTTTGCCATGGCGCCGCTGGTAAACAGAGTACTTCCATTTACAATTATGGGATCGGCCAAGACGGCGCGAAAAACCGAACCAGTCACCTGTACGTCGGTGTCGATCGAATCGACGAGTCTAACTTTTATCGGAGTATTTGCAGGCATCGTAATATTGGTAGAGGCTGCCTTAAAAGCGGTTTCCACGGAACCTGTATCGGCTTCGCTATCGATACTGCACGACGCAAGCACGAGTGACAAGGATAATACTGAGAACAGACAAATTTTTCTAAACATCGTTTGACCTTTTGAAATTGGTTTTCTGGCCAGGGTGCAGATTATTGAGGGATGCCTTGGATTCTAGTTCAAGTGTGTCATTTTGACCGGCACCTCTTAGGCCAGCTATGTAGCTCTGGGAATATCTATTCCCAGAGCATGGGTAATCTAAAGTATGGGCTGAATTACAAGGTCAACCCGGCGATTTCTTGCTCTCCCTTCGGGGGTTTCATTGTTGGCGATAGGCAGGGTCTCGCCATAACCGACAGCGTCGATATCACTTTTTCCAATGGCCATGTTGGCCAGCAAATAGTCGCGAACCGCATCGGCTCGGTTCTGCGACAATTCGAGATTTGTGTTGTCACCGCCGTAGGAATCGGTATAGCCCTGAATGTGAAGCGCATAGTCCGGAAATATGTTGATCGCATCCCGTACGATAGTCAACAAGGCAAAGTTCTTGGGCTCAATCTCAGACTTGCCTGAAGCAAAGCTCAATCCTACCAGTCGAATCACAATATCATCGCCATGCCGAAGCACGATTGCCTGTTCAGAGTGGAAACGCCTTTCGATGTCATTAAACATCTCCCGTATTTGTGATCGCCGCTCAAGCTGGTCGGTCAAGGCGGTCCTTTCCTTGCCAGCGTTACCCAACTGGTCCTCCAGCTCAGTGATTCTGGCTGTCATCGTCAGCATGTCCATTTCACTGTCTGCCAGAGATTGATTGAGCAAAAGAGTACTGTCCTGAAGGGCTTTGGTATGCTCGATTATCATATTTGTCGGTTTTCCGAAGCCTTCATCAAACTCAGAGGAGAGATCCAAGTTGACTGCTATCTGCCGCAAATACTCTTCAAAGGAGAGATATAAGTCCTCAAGTTCCTTGTCGTCCTTTTCAATCTGTCTGATCGCTTTATTCAAATAGAGAGCGTGCTTCGCCTCATACTGTGCCCCTAGAGCCAAACCTCTTGGTTCATCGGCATCATAGCGGTTGTTATTCAAGCTGGTTTCAGCGCGCGAGACTAAGTCCTTTGCCTTTGTCAGAGTCACGGGAGCCTTATCCTTGACATCGCTGTCTTCAGCCTTCGTTAGCAGATCGCGTGTGTTATCCAGATAGTTGGTCTTAATGGCTGTAAGTTCCGCCTGGCGATAGATGTTGCTTGCCTCGTCAGCTTTTTTCTTCGCGTCGTTGACATCTCCTTCTTCCAGCTGAATTGCGGCTTCCTCGAATTTCTTCTCTGCCTTTTGCCAAGAGTCACTGGCATTTTCATGAGCGTCTGCTCTTAGTGCATTGGTCCGCAGAGTTAACATATCCTTGAAAGTTACGTTGGCCATATCAACGGCGTCCATGGACTTTCCGAGGTATCTCACTGTTTCTTTGAGTTTCTTCTTGATGCTGTTGATATCTTTGCCCTTGTCGTAATCTGATGACGCTTCAGAATACAACTCTATGGCCTTCTTTGTGCTTTTGGGTGCTAAAAGATCAGCTTGGACATCATGTGAAACTGCCAATATGCTGTCGGCTTCGTGAAACATCAGGGCCTTGACCTTCTCATCACCAGCAAATGCTGAACTGATCGTGAGAATAGTCAAGCTTGTCATTATTACTAAAATCTTGTTCATCCTTATAATCCTTTATCTCTTGAACTATTGGTTATTCAAGTCCATTAGGTTGTGACTATGAGCACTTGCCTGATCGTAAACTGCTCAAGCTCGCCCAGGAGTCGAGCGATTATTCGAACCTCTTTGAGGCCGATCTCAAAGCCACACTGACGGAATCCCACGCAGAGGAAATGCCTTCCTTCAGGCTTCCCAAGCATCGTCACTGGATTCTCGGAGTTCACGTCACCAAGCTTCTCTTTCGCCTGTTGGTACTTTCCCTGCAACACTTCGACCTGTTTATGATGCCACGGTTCTGCGTCGGCTTCGGTCTTGTCAGCCCTTGACTTAAGCCTGTCTATCTCGGCGCCGAATTCATCCAGCTACGCCTGCAGTTTCTTGGTCGTCATTGTTCCTTCGGTTCTTTTAAGAGTGTAACTTCGTGTGTGCTATTTACAATACCCCTAAGCCTTCATCGCAGAGCTGAGATCACTGCCAAGCTGCTCCAGCTTTGCCAGCACTGTCGCCGTCGATGCCGCATATAGATCTGACTGCCTTTGCAGCCCTGTGCCCATTAATTCACGCAATTCGGTGAACCGCGAGGTTTCCGCATTGTCGGCCAGTTTTTGTGTAACCTGCATCTCTCGCGAATGATTACGTTCCTTGAACAATCCTGATGCTCTCGAGTAGAGTAATGCAACAAGAAACAACGCGGTGAACAGGGTTATCAATGCCAGCAACAAGAACCCAAGTGGTGCTTGAACAGCTGCAACTCCTAAGGACAGGGTTGTCGGCGTCATGATCGCGCTCCAGTTTAGAGCAACGAATGCAGCAACTGCAATCAATCCAATCACTAAGAAAAAAGTGCGAATCTTCATATGTTATCTCCTTGTCAGTTTGTGAGACTCGGTCACAATAAAGATACCTGATGCGGTTGGCCTGTCAATCAGCCAGACGATTGAAAAGGGAACTAGACCGTAGGAGTTAGATTAGAGTGTAATTACTCGGAGTCGCGATCAGATGACTTTCTGACCATGCCTTCGGTGAGAGCGAAGGAGGCCAGTTCCAGACGGGTGTGGAGAGCCAGTTTCTCCAGCGTGTTGTGGACGTGACTCTTGACCGTATGAACGGCGATATGAAGTTCGTTAGCGATTTCCTTGTTGCTCATACCTCTTGAGATAAGATTCACAACTTCGTGTTCCCTCCTGGTCAACCTGACCGCCTTCATGAGGCGGTCGGCTTTTCCGTTCTTAACTGCATACTCTACTATATGTGAAAAAAGGGAATCAGTCAGGGAGGGGGGGAGGACTTTTTTCCCTTCGGCAACCGATCGGATGGTATGAAGAAAATCATCGATCGTTGCATCATTCAATATAAAACCGGCCACGCCGAT
>JARGFS010000168.1 GCA_029211095.1 bacterium
ATAATCGACGCGTTCTTCAGCTTCAGCTGCACTTCCGTCGGGACGCCAATAGGGATCTCGTTCGGCACAGCTCGCAGCCGAAGTTCGGTCGGACCCAGCATGGACTGCGCTGCACGCTCCACCAGGCGCTCGACCGTCCTCTTGTCAGGGAAGAACTCCCCTTCCTGCAGTTCGGCCAGACAATAGCGCAACACTCGCCGCTGCAGCCAGATATCCATTTTACGTAATTCTGCTCTATCAATCTCCAATGTTCCGGAGCGCCTCTTCAAGACTGCCTTTTCAATAGCCGAGCGAGCAATAGCGGCCAAATAAACTTCTTCGGATGAGAAAGTGTCGGCGGTCTCCGCAAGTAGTTCTCGCACCGAAGGATTCAGGTTTTCTTCGATCAGCGGGATTAGCTTCTGCCTGATGAAGTTGCGCCGGTAGCTGATATCAGAATTCGACTCGTCGATGCAGAAGTCCAGTTCATTTGCTCTAAGATACTCCAAAATATCCGCCTTGCTTTGCTGTAGCAGTGGACGCACATAAATCGATCTCTTAGGAGACATGCCGACCAACCCGGTCCGACCCGATCCTCTGATCAGGCGGAAAAGCACAGTCTCGGCTTGATCATCGGCATGATGCCCCAGCAAGACCCGATCGAATCCCTCATCGGTGGCCAATCTCTCAAACAATTGATACCGGTACTTTCTGGCCGCCTGTTCGACCGACATTTTCCATTTCGCGGCCAGAGCGGGGATATCGGCCCGGTCTGAGATCAGTTCTACCTCCCAATTTTCACACAGGTTCCGGCAAAAGGACTCATCAGCGTCAGAAGCTCCTTCTCTAATCAAATGGTTGATATGAACGGCCGCTACTTTTAGCCGCCACTCCTCTTTGATCGAGCAAAGAAGACGCAACAGCGCAACTGAGTCAGGCCCCCCTGATAACGCCACCAACAGGCGCTGACCTGGTTCAATGAGCCTGTTTTTCCGAATCTGCTTGAGCACTCTGTCCAACATAACTTTAATGTAAGAATCGGGGAGACTTTGTCAATCTCAGCAAAGTGAGAGATGAGTGCTATTGAGATAAAGCGGTTTGTATTTTTTCCAGGAACAGTTCATATCTTGTATCAGAGTGACGACTTTCTATCCGGCAGATCAACTCGTGCGCTTCCTGAAATCTCCCCGAGTTATACAGAACCGCCGAGAGATTCAAGACTGCGTCTTCAAAGCGGGGTGAAATAGCGAGCGCTTTCCGATAGTACATCTCCGCCTCTCTGTGGTCTCCTTTAAGCTGGTAGGAAGTACCAAGGTTGTTGAGCACATGCAGGTGGTTGGGGTTGATTTCATAGGCTCTGAGAAAACTCCGGAACGCGCCTTCTTTATCCCCAAGGCTAAACTGACCGACCCCCCGATACCAACTTAGCGGTGCCGCGGTAGGATCCATAACCGTAATAAAACTCTCCGCCCTCTCCGTGGCCGCGATCATCTCCGACCAGCGATCCAAATCACGCCACCGATAAATTTGCTGCATCTCTTTCTCAGAGCCGAACCGGCTCAATGCCATGATCAAGACAATCATAGAGAAAAGGGCCAATACAGCGTATGTGACGGTTGCCGATCCGATCCGCTTCTCTCTTTTCGTATGGTCAGATCCGCTCAAATCAGCAACCAAAAGAGCCATCAGAGCCATCAATAGCATTTGATGAGTGATTCGCTCCTGGGGATAACTGAAGAAGGAAACAGCCAGGTACGCAATCAGCCCAAACAGGCAAAACAGGATCCGCCAGTACTGATCCAGACCGCTGGGCCGCTTCAATTTCTGCCACCCTTTCCAGCCTGCAAAAGCAAAGATTGTCAGGTAGAACAGGAGGGCCAGCGAACCGCTTTCGCAGAGCACCCAGAGGAAATCGTTGTGCGGTCTCTGGAAATGAGTCACGCCACTCTCAGAGCGAGTCCCCTCAACGCCATATCCGGCAATCTGAACGCGCCATTGCCCCGGCCCCACCCCAATCATGGGATGGTCGGCCACCATCCCAAATGATCGTGACCAGATATCAAGTCGATCAGAAATCGAACCATCCTCCCGGCTCACAATTGACTTCATTCTATCCGTCAACTTCCACTCTTGAGTCGAATTGCTCAGGGCTATGACAGCTGCCACTACCAGGACCGAAAGTATGATTATCTTTTTGCCCCCTGATTTCCCGGCCGACTGTTTCCCTGAAATCGCCACACTCCGACTGCTTCGCGTTGCAATGGCCAAGACCAAAGCTGACAGACCGGCAATTGCCAGCGCGACCCAGACGGCTCGGGTTTGACTGACAACAATGGTGAAGATGATCACTGCCGTCGTGACCACCCCCAGCCCTCGTTTGATTCTCAGCTCAGACCGGGCCGTGATAAGTGCGAAAGGAAGCGAGAGGACCAGGAACGATGCAAACAGATTCCGGTTGGCCATAGTGGCATACGGGATCACATTTCCGGGCAAGTCCAGGAATGCCAATGAATAGAGCTGCGCTATCCCGACCAGACCCACAGCCAGCGCCGCTATGGTTACGGTAAGCGACAGTAGTCCCGGAAGTTTTGTTGGCTCTCTCTTGAGTGACTGAATCAGAAGCAGAAGCAAAACAAAGGGGAGAATTCTCTTCCCCGATTCATAGAGTGATTCTCCGATGTTAAAAGAGGCCAGACAGGAGAGGCAAACAATAGCCAGATAGCCGATTATGGCCACAAAGAGGTAGCCCTGGTGAGAAGGTCGAGCCGAATAAAAACTCCCTCCTGATCCGTCCCCAAGCCCAACCAGCGACAGAAAAACCAGAATGGCAGCCAAAAACAGAAGCCGGGGGGCCAGCGTAATGTCGACTGATTCAGACGATATTATAAAGGGAGTAACCAGAAAAAGCAGACCGTAGAGCAATAGTTGTAGTCGACTATAAAAACTACTCAAGCATCACACTCCACAATACATTCTGGAGTTGCTCTCTATTGCATCTCCAGAGATAGTCGCTCCAGGGATTCATTGGGGCCAACCAGTACAAGAATATCCTGCTCCTCAAGCACCGTGTCCGGCTGGGGAGCAATGTTCATGCGCTGGCCACTCTTTTTGATACCAATGATCGTGACGTTGAAATCCCTTTTCAATTTGGAGTCCACCAGACTCTGGCCGGAGAACTTGGAGTTGACCGGTATCTTTATCTCCTCAACCGATAGCCCCCCTTCGCCGAGCGCGGTCACATGCATAAAGTCCACCACGTTCGGCCTGAGCGAAGCCATAGCCATCCGCATCCCGCCCAGAATGTGGGGTGTTACCACATGGTTGGCCCCGGCCCGAACCAGCTTCTTTTCTCCCCCCTCATAGTCGGCCCGCGCTATTATATTGAGACTGCGATTCATATCTCTGGCCGTAAGAGTAAGGTAGACATTTTGGGCTTCTTCGGGCAAGGTGGAGATCAAGGTCCTGGCCGTCCCAATGCCGGCTCGCACCAACACCTCTTCATCGGTTGCGTCCCCCTCGACAAAAAGGGTTTCCTCGTCGGCCAATTCGGTCAGCGCCTTCTCCCCTTTCTCAATGACGACATAACTAACGGACCGCTTCTGGAACTCTCCGGCAACCTGCCGACCGACACGTCCGTACCCGGCAATTATATAATGACCAGACAGTTTCTTCAGACGACTTTCCATTTTTTTCCTTCCAAACAGATCGCGCAATTGACCTTCAAGTATCCACTCTCCAAAGACTGACAACGTATAACCAACCAAAGCCACCCCAAAGGTAATCAGGAAAATCACAAAGATCTTTCCCGAGTAGTGCAACGGGTGCACTTCGCGAAACCCGACCGTCGAGAGCGTAATTACAGTCATATAGAGAGCATCAATAGTCTCCATATCTTCCAGGTATATAAACCCGATAGTCCCCAGGGCCATCACTACCCCCAGACCAAAGAACACTAACCGGAGTTTCTTAGCCGAGGTCTTCCCGTTTTCGTAATTGACCCTCATGACGCAAGCATATGTTATCAATTGCACATTTTCTACAAAAAATAGGCCAATCGTGAATTTTGGGAAATCTGTTTTTCTATTGCTGGCGCCGCAGATTATGCCTCAGAAATGTCAGTTCCCTTTGTAGGTTCTGATTTGGAAAAACTTTGAAAACTTACGATATTGGCAAATATGATCTGCCGCCGTAATAATTAGAACAGAGATTAAGGTTTTCTCTTGAAATTCAGGACTTTTTTCATCTATCATTTCCCACTATTGGTTTATGCTGGCCTGGTTATCCTCTTTTCATCAATACCTAACCTGGGAGGGTCAAAACTGAGGTTTTTGACCCTCGATAAGATTGCCCATTTCACAGAGTATTCTATCTTTGCCTTCCTTACCTACCGTTCATTTGCTCAAATAAAGGTCAGGAACCCGAAAACCATCTATCTGCTCTGTTTTCTCTTCTTAATCTCTTTTGCGGCTCTGGATGAATACTATCAGAAGTATATTCAAGGTCGGCATTCGGACTTCTGGGATCTGCTTACGGACTTTACAGGCGCTTCTTTGGTACTAATCTTGCTTGCTATATCTGGTAAAAGGACCGACAAACGAGCCTGAGAACTCCCTTCTATATTGTCTCAGTGGACTTGGCGGCTATTGACAAACAGGCGTAATGCCTTATATTTCTCGTGGTTTGGAACATATGTACGCATCTGAGATAGGGAAGCTACTACCATTTTTTCTTTTTGGTCTTTCGTTTGTTTGGTAAAGACAAAAACAATTAGAACTTTTTGATCCGAGCATCAGCGGCAATTGCGGCTTGTGTTTTTTGAAGCTTGAATAGCCACCCGGAGAATTTTGGGATTCTGCTGATCGGATCAGTTTTCTGTTGCCGAATCGACCCCGGCTTGACGGATTGGGACGGATGACAGAATCTGGCTGAATAACTTAAGATAGAAACAAAATGATAAACAACTCTAATACAAACTTCGAGGAGTCTTCAACTATGAAAATGAAAATTTTGTCAACGGCAGCGCTCTTGGTACTGCTATCATTTTCTGTCGGCTGGGCGCAGAGTGGTGAAATAACCTTGGACCACACTGACGGGCTGTACGATGGAACGCGCATAAACACTGATGACAGTGTCCGTTTCTATATTCGTTTGAACAATACGAGTAGTGGAAGCATCACTGGGTATACAAATGCCTTCCAAATATACTCAGGTGATGGCGCAGTTTGGAACCCAAAGGATACTCTCCTTGGCGTCAACTTGGGCACCATTACAACTGCGATGATAGGGAACCAATTCGTTAATAGTTTTAGTGCCGACGGAATTGGGGCTGACACGGTTGGGTTCGGGGGTTTTAGGATCTTTGAGCCGGGTATACTCTCCGGTTTCAACGAAGTGACGTGGATGATAGAGATTGGGACGTTTGATGCCTCTAACCATGGCAAGACAATCTGTATTGATTCTTCCTTCAATCCTCCCGCCAGTACCTGGAAATGGTCGACCACAGCAGGAGATCAGTTTCCCACCTGGGATGGCCCTCATTGCTGGACCATCTACGACTCTACTCAGGCCG
>JARGFS010000169.1 GCA_029211095.1 bacterium
GTTATATGTCAGGTCACAATTCTCGCTCGCGAGAATCAAGACCTGCCATAACAAATTGGAGGTTTTTCAACAAGCCCCATAGGAGTGGACACAACAAATGTCTGAATTGTTCTCAAGATCAATCCCGTATCCAGATTCATTGGGCCCATCCAGGGTAAATCCACAGCTGGCGCCAGCATTGGAGCAATTAAGTGACACTGAGAATGCAGCCATTTTTGAAGTTGATACGTATATTAATATACATGATAATACTGCCCATAAGAGGGGTGTTGAGATAAACAGGGTCTACCCGGCCATTCCGTCCGGGTGAATTTGAGATATTGAAAGGAGACGTTGGTTATGCAGAAGAATATCACGGCTCGCCACTTTGACCTCACCAATGAGATGAAACAGAGATGCGAAGATGAGATGGATGGACTCAGCCGCTTCTTTGAAAACATCATTTCCGCCGACCTGGTTCTGGACACGGAGCGTCATCGCCGCAAAGCGGAACTAAGAGTTAAGGTCTATAATACGGTTATCTCCGGAACCGGTGAAACAGACGACATTTACAACTCCATATCTGCCGCTGTGGACAAAGTCAAGGTCCAGTTGATCAAGCATAAGGGAAAACTGAAAGAGAAAGACCCGGGAGAGATCAAAGAGACTATCAGCAGCCTGACCCAGCCAGCCACCGATGTTGACGATATTGATGTGTAGATAATTCTGGTTCTGATATTGATTTCGCGAAAGCAGGGCCGTTCATCGGTCCTGCTTTTTCTGTGCATCTTTTCTGTGCCCCATCACACCAACTCCCCGCGCATGGTGATGACAGCCCGGCCTGAAAGAAGCACCCGGTCGCCATTCAATTGAAGCCGCACCTCTCCCCCTCGCCGAGAGGCCTGATAAGCAAGCAGTTTCTCTTTCCCCAGTTTCCCAGCCCAATAAGGAGCCAGAACACAATGGGCCGATCCGGTCACGGGGTCTTCGTTGATCCCCACCCGAGGCGCAAAGAAACGAGAGACACAATCGTACTTACCTTCCCCTCTGGCCGTTACAATCAGCCCGCGGACTTCGATCCGCCTGAGCAGCCCAAAGTCCGGTTTGAGGTTTCGTACAACCGCCTCTGACTCCAGTTCGGCTATCATATCAAATTTCGACATGCCGGTGTAGATGGGAGTATGACTGATTGCTCTGGACAGATTTTCTGGAGGATCGCACTTCGCTGGCGGCTTGGAAGGGAAATCGAGAGTTATCAGCCCATTGTTGAGAGCGGCTGTCAACTCACCACTGAGGGTGTTGAATCTGATTGTCTGGTCCGGCTCAACCAGGCCATCTTCAAAAAGAAGAAAAGCGGACGCCAGGGTGGCGTGGCCGCACAACTCAACCTCAACTTCGGGAGTAAACCACCTGAGCTGATAGCCTGACTCTATTGGGTAGAGAAAGGCGGTTTCGGCCAGATTCATCTCGGCCGCAATGTTCTGCATCCAGTCCTCGTTGGCGGGACTTTCCATAAGGCAGACGGCGGCCGGGTTTCCACCAAACGGCTGACTGCTGAAGGCATCTATCTGGACAACTGTTTGTGACATGATCAATATAATAGCGGGACCGACCAAAGGCTGCAATAGTTATTGCGGAACAGCCTATTCCCTTGTCTGCCACCGGTATCTGCCTGTATAATTGTTGAACAACTGCCTGAATGGAGTTTAACCTGCCGAAAGTCTGCCGATAATTCAGGAGTAGATCGGAGTATGGTTGAGGCGAAGATATCGGGCAAATCGCCCCGGCTAAATCTGGAGGGCTGATAAAAGAATTGCGTCATAATTGACGTCACGGAGTTTACAAGATGTCGACTGCCTTTAAGGATTACCTGCCTCTCTCAATAGCCTCAATTACCGATGAAACCGTCCTCGGATTTGATCTCTACCAGCCCGGTGCCGATTTTCCGAAACTCTACCGAAGCAAGAACATCCCCATCACAGCTACTGACCTGGAGAAACTTCGTGAAATGGGCCAGGAGTTTCTTCTGGTGCCACAGCATCAACGTTTTGTGATGCTTGACCATCTCTGCGAGTCAATTCCCAACGTAATTGCCGATCCAGCCATTCCGACCGAGAAAAAATATGAAGTCCTCACGGAAACTTCGGTAGCCATGATGGCCAACCTGTATGAAGACCCCACCCTGCCTGAGAGCGCCAAATTTCTAATAAAGCATGCTCATCACCATGTATCGCTCGCCCTGGCGAATAGTAATGCGCAAAACGTTATGCTTACCGGAACAATCGAAGCGACACCGATGATTGCGCACGCCATTCATGTCTCCAACCTCTCCATTCTTCTGGCCATGCGGTGCGGTATCACCGAAGCGGAAGAGCTGTTTGAAATCTGTCTGAGCGGGCTTCTGCACGAAGTTGGCAAAGTGCTAATCGATAGTAAAATCTATGAAGAGGGCCGGAGTGATAGAAGAGTTCCCCACCGACGGCTGAAGTCATATCCTAAAGTCGGTGGCGATATGATGGCAAAAGCAAAAGTTATCCCGGCTGCTTCGCTACGCGCAATTGTTGAGCATCAGGAGCGGCTGGATGGGACCGGCTTTCCCGGTAACCTGGAATCTGATGAAATCAGCCGGAGTGCTCGGATTGTATCGGTCTGTGATTTTTATGACGAAACAATCAGGTTTGGTGAACATAACATTACCCCCAAACCGTTTTCAGTTCTCTCGCACCTTAAGCAGGCGCCAGATAAATTTGATGAGCGGGTTGTTTTGGAGTTGATCCATCTGTTTGCTGAATCAAGCCAGTCTTAATAGAAACACGAAGAGATTGTTCTTAGACTTCCTATGTTAAGAACAGCACGGAAATTCCAATCAGAGCTATCACCGCCCCCATCCAGGCGCGGGCGGTAACTTTTTCTTTGTAGAGCCAGATTACCAGCGGGATAACCATCACCGGAGTCATTGAATTGAGTGTTGAAGCAATCCCGGTGGGAATATATTTGACCGCCACAAGCGACATCCAGACACCGAGAAAAGGACCAACCACTGCCCCGGCGGCACAGAATCCGACCGCCGGAAGATTCTTGAGTGACTTCAAAACCGACTTCAGCTGCCCGCGCAGACCGGAGATCAGCCAGATGGCCAGCACCGAAGCCAGAATCCGCACATAGGCAGCCTCTAACGGTTCCACCACCCCGCCAGCTTCGGCCATTGCGTATTTGGCCAGAACCAGCCCAATTGCCTGCCCGAAAGCCGCGCCAAGGGCGTATAAAACACCCTTGGTGAGACTTCCGGAATCAGGATGATCCGTGGCCAGATTGTTCAGCTTCTGGGCCCGAAACTTCCTTTCCGAGACAACCCAGGCAATTCCGCTGACCGTGATTCCAATTCCGAGCAGATCCAGAAGACGAAGAGACTCCCCCAGAAAGAGCCAGGCGATCAGGGTGGTTATAATTGGCGTGGAAGAAAAAACAATCGCGGTCAGACGGGGGCCAATCATGACCAGCGCTTTAAATCCGCAACTATCCCCAAAAACAAGGCCGACAATACCGGAAACGGACAGCCAGATTATCTGGCTGTCATTGAGGCCAACCGGGAAAATCGCCCCGGTAGTAACCAGAAGCACGCTGGCATACAACAGCGTCGCCATAACCAGACGAATCTTATTGACGAAGAAAGAGCCAATCCGCTTGCCCCCCTCGGCAAAAAATATTGTCGTGAGGGCCCAGAGCGCCGAGGTCGACAACCCGGCTAATTCACCTATAAATCTCATCCGCCCAATATAGCCGTCAGCCGGGCAAATACAACAGCACAAGCCTGATGGTCTGACTTAACCTGAGTAATTGATGCAACTCTAACGGCACGATTCAATCCGACCTACTAATTCCCTGTGACATGGATTGCATCAGAAAGTATGCAACCGCACCGGTGTGCAGGCCCTGACCATACCGTAACAGCCTGTCAGACAGTGCCATAGCATAAGCCAAGAGTAGTTGCTTGTCCGGCACATAGTTTGAGCTACTAAGATTGTGAAAGCTCAAATTATGTCACAGTTAATTACAAAAACTACCAGACTAATACTGGTCATCGGATTCCTCTTCTCCCTGCCAGCAGTGAGTTCTGCCGCTACAATTGACGGTTTGATCAGAAATGAATCCGGAGCGCCAATTCAGGGGGTAAGTGTTCGGGCCGTCAACCCGAATATAGAGCCGGTGGGAACAATGACGGACAAGTTTGGCCGCTTTGAACTGCATCTGAATGATTCGACCATCGGATCGATCAGACTGGTAATCTCCTCGGTCGGTTACACGAAAAAGGAACTGACCCTGAGCCGCTTGAGCTCTACCATATCGTTGCAGGTTGCCTTGAGCGAACAGGCTATAGAGCTTTCCACCCTTTCGGTAGCCTCAACAACGATCACGGCAAAAAAAACGGGTGAGTACAAAGAAGAACAGATTGTCAATCGATCGCGACAGTCAATTCTCCCGACCGATCCCATCAGCGCAGTCAGGGAAGCGTCGGTCCAGCGGGTCGGATCAAACCACTCGTCTAAAATCAGAGTGCATGGCACCTCCCCTGATTTTTATCTGAATTCACTCCCGATAGGCAACGACCCGAATCATTACGGCGTCTTCTCCTTCATTCCGGCTCCGGCCCTGAGTGAGATTCATTTCTATGCACAGGGAAGTTCCGCCGCCTATGAACTCCCTTCGGTAGTTGACCTCAAAACACCCAATCGCTTTGTGACCCATGAATCAGGGGAGTTCAATCTCTCGGTGGTCGAAGCTACCGGGACAGTTTCGGTTGGAAGTGAGCACGCTTTCGTACTGGGCAGCCTGCGCAAGTCAGTTCTGGATAAACTGGTGAACAAAATTGAATTTGAGACAGGTCGGGCAACCCTCCCGCCAACCAATTTTCAGGATATCATGGTAACTTCGGGAGTCAAATTCTCCAGCCGCTACCAGCTTTTCCTGGATCAATATCATGTCAGTGATTTTCTTGCTTTCAACACCGAGCGTCTTTCAGAACTCAACCAATTCAACACTTTCCAGCATATGCAGAGTAATTATGTCGCCCTGCGCTTTAATCGACTTGGCAAAAGCAGTCTGATCAGGGCGTTTGGTTCGGTCAAGCAAGGAACAGAAATCTACCGGGTGGCCCCACCGGAAGTGGCTCCACTGGACGAGTTGAATCCGGGGGAACTGTATATTGACCTCAACGCCACCGAGCGAGAATACGGATTTGGAATCGACGGTGAAATTATCAGCAGAGCTACGGTTTTCAAGACGGGCGGCTCCCTCTTAAGAGTGCCGAAAAGCGAAGTCAGTCTCAGGCAACAGAACTGGAATTTTTTGCCGCCGGATGCTTCAAGCGACAATCCATTCCTCTATCAAGCTGATCTCAACAGGCAGTACGGCCACTACGAGCTGAATAGAAAAGAGAGCAGCACCGCTTTTTATGGGAGTATCGAGAGGCAGTTTGGTCCGGCAAAGATTGAGTCCGGTCTGCGCTTT
>JARGFS010000016.1 GCA_029211095.1 bacterium
CGCCGCTGATATCGGGCAAATACCTGCGAATCGAGTCGACTAGCACGCAGCCGAGGCACCCGCAAATCATCGATCCAACCGTACTGCGTCAGCAACGACCGGACATAGCTCCCGTTGCGGTGGTCCCGACGTGCTGCACTGTGTTCGTAACGACCACAACCAACTTGAGCCTCGGTCTCCAGTGTCAACGCTCGCTCCAATGTCACCTTCACCGACTTTTTCACCTCTCCCTGGATCAAGCTCCAAATCGACTTGACTCCAAGCCATCGACTAAATAAATTCTCCTCTGAGAAATCCAATTCTCGCATGGGCGTGTCCTCCTAACTCCTAAAGTTCTATGGACATGCCCTCTTCTTTAATAACTAATCAAAATTTACACAAGAAAAGTTACGCTACTTTGAAAAAGCGACTTCCCCCAACAGATTTGCCAGAGATATATCTTGCAAAGCACGGTTCAATATCAAACCGGATTCTCATGTAAAGTGTGCAAGAACGCCCGCGATTTTGCAAAATAAGTTGTGATTGGGGCGATTGTCCAAAACACCAGTAATAATGGTGCGCGTTGCCGCTCCCCCCAATTAATCCCCTTGACTCAGATTCAAAAAAGAGTATATTCGGGGGCTCGAATATTTAAGGAAAGAAAATGAAGAGAACATATCAACCATCGAACCGCAAACGCTCTAACGACCACGGCTTCCGCGAACGCATGTCGACCAAAAACGGCCGCAAAGTTCTCGCCCGACGTCGGGCTAAAGGAAGAAAACGTTTGACGGTCAAAGTTGTTAGAAGAAAATAAGTTACCCCGGAAATTGAGCCTCAAAAGGCGGCTTGAAATTGCCCGCCTTTTTAGTAATGGCCAGAAAATTACCGGGTCCTGTTTCAACTTGTTATGGGAGAAAAGCGAGAATTTTCGCTACGGGATCTTCATTAAGGGCAAATCTCTGAATGCTGTCGGAAGAAACCGGATCAAAAGGAAGTATCGCGAAGCGATCAGGCTTAACAGAAACCAGCTTGAAAAAAGCTTCAAGATCGCTGTTATTCCCACCAAACTTGCTGACCAACCTCGGTTTGAGCAGATAAATGCTGAAATCAACCGAATTTTCCTCCGCCTCAATAGTATCTCATAACAAAGTGTCTATTTTTGCCTGGCCCTGGCTGGCCCTGATTAAGCTGTACCGATTGACCCTCTCCCCGATTATCGGACAACAGTGTCGATTCTACCCGAGCTGCTCGCACTATACTGAAGAAGCTCTGCACAAATATGGCGCCGCACGGGGACTTGTGATGGGGATCAAGCGGATTGGCCGCTGCCACCCCTGGCACGAAGGTGGATATGACCCGGTTGAATAATGATAAACGGATAATCGTTTCAACGAAACGTGTTTCATGGACTGAAAAGGTATCTGACATTGGATAAGAAAAACATAGCTATCATCGCCGTTCTGGTAATTATAATCCTCTTCTATTTTCAAATTATGGAATATCTTGGGTTCTACACACCAGCCACAAGCGAACCACCCGTCCAGCAGGACAGTACCGTGATCGCCCAGGCTCCCATACAGCAGGACCAACCGGTAGCAACGCCATCTACCAATCAGCCGATTGAAACCGCTCTTGGCGAACCGTCTGACACATTGGGGATGACGGCAGCGGTCGACAGTCTGGTTCCGGTAGACACCATAATTGTCAGAACCAATAAATATGAGATTACCCTCTCCAGCAAAGGGGGGGGGCCGAATTCGCTAATTCTTAACGAACATTTCTACCGCGATGGTGAGCGGATCCAGATGCTTCCAGATGCGCAGGCGGCCACACCGGATATGTCCTTTGCCGGCGGCACCTATTCCGCATCTCAGGTCAATTACCGATCCGATCTGGCCCCGGGCAGTTACGATGCCACCTCTTCCCCCACGGAGCTGACCTACACCCACCAGATTGCCAACGGCGGGGAGCTGGTCAAGAAATACACCTTCTATCCGGATACTTACCACTACGACTTGGAGTTCTCGGTCAATGGACCGGACAAGTTTGGATTTGACCGCAAGTATGAACTGATCTGGAACACACCGCTGGGCGTCACCGAACCGCAGGCGTCATCGGACTACGAGTCTATGGAAGCGGTGGCAATGATGGCTGACAGTCGCGAGACACTGGACGACTATGAAGACGACCGGCTGAAACAGTCCCTTTCCGGCTACACTACCTGGGCCGGGGTGCGCTCCAAATATTTTGCATCGGTCCTGATCCCACGTAACCGGGATGGTTCGGGGGCGGTGGCCAACGGTTATAAAGATGAGATAGAGACTGTCGATGGAACGGTCAAACGCCGCTTTATTACTTCCGGAATTGAAATGGAGTTTGCTTCGGTAGCCTCCTTCACTGACACCTTCAGCGTCTTTGTCGGACCGCTCGACTACGGCGTGATGTCGGATTACGATGTCGGTCTGGAAGACATGCTCGGTATCGGCACGACTCCGTTTGTCGGCTGGCTCATCAAACCGTTTGCCATTGGTGTTATCTGGCTGTTGCCCAAGATGTATGACATTATCCCCAACTATGGTTTTGTGATTATTCTGTTTGCCTTCCTGGTCAAGCTCATCACCCTCCCACTGTCAATGAAGTCATTCAAATCCATGCAGGGAATGAAAGATCTGCAGCCAAAAATTGAAGAACTCAAAAAGAAGTATAAGAAAAACCCGCAGCAGATGAATTCCGAAATGATGAAACTGTATAAAAAGCACGGGGTCAATCCTATGTCCGGCTGTCTGCCGATCCTGCCACAGATGCCCCTCTTCTTTGCCCTCTTCTCGGTTTTCCGTCAAACGATCCTGCTTAGAGATGCCCCTTGGATCTGGTTTATTGATGATCTCTCTCGGGGAGCCTCAAGCTTCACCGATCCCTACATCTTCCTTGTCATCCTGATGGTGGCAGCCCAGTTTATCTCGCAGAAAATGACCATGGCGTCCACTCAGCAGAACAAGGCGATGATGTATGTCATTCCTGTGTTCATGGGCTGGGCTTTCCATAGCTTTGCTTCCGGATTAGTGCTTTACTGGACCTGCTTTTCAGTCTTTTCGCTGCTCGACTACGTTCTGTTCAAGCGCAACAAAGTTAAGAACAGTCACGTGCAGGTGGCATAGCAGAGGCGCCCGATGCCGAAGCCTGACCGAAAAAGTGCAGCTGCAAGTTCAAACGATACAATAGCGGCGATAATTACTCCGCCGGGCGAAGGGGGCATTGCCGCCCTCCGCCTCTCCGGCAGGCATAGCCTGCTTTTACTGGTAAAGCATCTCAGGTTATCCAACAACAAGAAGGTCAAGCTCCAACCGTTTCTGATGAAGTTGTGCAACTTTGTTGACGGTAGTGGTACTGTCATTGACGAAGTCACGGCTGTCTACATGCCGCACGGGAAATCATACACCGGACTGGAACAGGTGGAACTCTTTTGTCATGGCGGGAGACAGGTTGTCAAGCTGATCCTGGATGAGCTTCTTGCTGCCGGGGCGCGTGCCGCCGAACCGGGCGAATTCACCCGGCTCGCTTTTGAGAATGGAAGGATTGATCTCACAAAAGCTGAGGCAATTGCCGAAATTATCGGGGCCAACACGCAACACTCCTATGAAACGGCGCGCGCGCATCTTCTTGGAGAGTACTCGGATCACATTCTGCAACTCCGCGCACAGTTGATTGATTTGTTGGCGGAGATTGAAGCATCAATAGACTATCCCGATGAAGAAATTGAGCCCGAGGCACAAAGCGCCCTTTTAGATGCATCTGAGGAATTACTTGAAGGGTTGAAAGAACTCGTGGAGAGCTATCGCGGCGGCAAGATTGTCCGCGAAGGTTTCACGATTGCGATAGCAGGCAGACCAAACTCCGGGAAATCTTCGCTCTTCAATTTGCTGTTAAAGCAGGAGCGGGCGCTGGTCACTCCCACCGCCGGTACCACTCGTGATTATCTTGTGGAGAGTATTGATCTCGATGGTTACCTGGTGCACCTGACCGACACGGCCGGACTTCGCAAAAGCGGCGGCAAGATTGAAAAAGCGGGGCAGGCTTCGGCAGAGAAAATTATCAAGAGCGCTGACCTGGTCCTGTGGCTGTGCGATCTGACTCGCAAGAATTGGCGAAAAGATGCATCAAAAGATATAGTCCAGTTGAACCACAAACGGACAATAGTCATTGGTAATAAATCCGACCTGTTGACGGTGCCTTTGGATATGGTCGCCCACGGCTTGCCGTGGGAGCCGGAGGAACAAACTGATTCTCTAACCAATTCCAACCCCATCACAAGTGGTGGGCCACCCAAAGTAGTAGGTCAAAATCCCCAACGGGGTTTCGACATTTCAAGTGCCGTCCAATGCATCTCCTGCAAGACAGGCGCAGGAATAAGAGAACTCAAGAGCGCAATCGTCAAGAGCATTGAATCCGACATGCCCGATCTTACTTCGGGAATCGTGGTAACTTCGGCACGCCACGCGCAGAAACTTCGCACCGCCGTTAAGAGCATCAAATGTGCCCGCCAGAAGATTTCACAACAGGAGAGCCCGGAGTTGACAGCGTTCGATCTTCGTGAAGCAGCCTCGGCCATAGATGAAATCACCGGACGCATCTACAACGATAATATTCTCGACAAAATCTTCTCCAAGTTCTGCATCGGCAAGTGAGTGGCAAGGTGATTATTGATATTGTAGAAGAAACTATCGGCCTCAGCTGGGTGAGTTATGAAACTCGCCTCTGTTATTGTTGACGGCATGATTGAGCGACAAAGGACACTAAAGAATTCTGTTTTATCACGCGGTGAATCTGAGGCAAGTTCTTTGCCAAACACATCTCTCAATTTGTATCCGAGCTTCAGTGCGAGTTGTGAAGTACCGTCCTTGGCAACTGCACTATCACATCTCGTTGTGAGCGACGAATACAATACCACCGAATGTTGAATGAATGGATTCGGGTCGTAGTTGTGATGTATTGAGATTAATACCCTTGAGCGAAGTTCATTCGCATGGTAGGCCCGTCGACTTGGGGAAACAGATGTGTCTACAGTTCGGCTGAATGCATATGTCCAAAACACTGGCGGGTCGGAAGGTGGAAACTGCATCAGAGTATCGATCACGTTCGCAATCTGCAAGTTTACGTGTTTTTCACAGTAGGAGTTCGTGCATTGATCCGAGTACTCAATCGAAGTACAGGTTCCGAGTGGATTTGGCGACAAGCACCCTCCATGACCAGGGTCGATAAATATGTCAATCAGTGTGTGGCCAGAGCCACAAAGAGCCAACATCAATGCGACGAGCCACCACCAAGTACCGAAGGTTGTCTTTGTTCTCATTGTTACATCCCCCTATAGACAATGTAGCCAATTCCTTTAGATACAAAGGATGTTTTGGTGCCGTCTGGGGAAAACGTCGGGGCGGAACAATCCCAGATTCCCCAGATAGGGTCCAGTATATCCAGCCGATTAGCGTCGTAATCCTAAACGCCGACACGACTAATCTCTTCATCATCGTCATTGAAATAGATGAGATTGAATAAAACTTCGGGGAGAATAGGATTGAAAGAAGAGTGTAGAAAATCGGCTGCGATCATTCCTTCCGGAAACTCAGTGAGTAGGGTGTCAATTACGATGTACTCTGAATCAGGAATATGGTACATCGTCCCGCCATGAACATACCACTTATGGTCTGGAGAGATCGCAGGTGGTAGAAGAATGTGATCATATGGCTTAGGGGCGAAGTATGTTGAGTCTGTGAGATTCTCATTGATCAAATAGAGTCCGTCCAGCCCCCACACTGGACGCACGTGTTCAATTGTACCCGGGGCTACTTTCAAGCCACCCTCAGTAATCCTTATCGTTTGCTTTACTCCGACATCCACTCTGCGTCCCAAGACATTCTTCTCGTAGTATAGACTTCCTTCCAACGTCTTGAATGGACCGGAGTATGAGTCGGGATTTCCCTGTGGATGGTATCCTGGCTGTCTAGTGTACTCCTCCAAAACCGTGGCTACTCCTGTGATTGTATTCAGGCTCACGAGCTGATCATAGTCCGATGGTCCTGGTCTATATTCAATCAAATCCAATACAATCTCGGTATCTGACAGCCATTCCATCCTATAGGGTTGATACTGAAGTGTAGTTACAACTCTATGGTTGCCCAATGTGTCTGCGATGTAAATGTCCTTGATCGAGGAGAAGGCAACATGCTCTCTATTCGGCGACCACTGATCGGTGCGTCTACGGGCCCCACTTCGACAACCTTTTTGACTTTGAATTCTGCCTGCACTGAAGGCATAACGAACAAAATCACCGACATTAACACCAACAGATGTATTATGTACTTCATGTGAGACTCCCGTATCGGTTGATCAGTATTTGTCTAATAAGTTTGCTGTTGAGAACTATCATAGTTACACCCCTCCCCATGTTATACATTTCCAGCGGCAGCTAACCCCGTGCATTTCCAGCCCTTCACAATTTTATCCTGCTCAATCTAAAATGTGGAGTGCACACTCCTGTTGGCAACATAATAACAGCGCCATGTTCATCCCCGACCGATCCCATTGACCTGTTGCTGAAATACAGTTTTCCCTATATATAGGGGGAACGAATTTGACTTATATTGGATTTGAGAACTATGGACTACGATGTCATCATAATTGGCGGCGGACACGCCGGAGTCGAAGCTGCCCTTGCGGTCGCCCGTATGGGCCGCACTGCGGCGATTATTACTATGGATCCAGGTAAGCTCGCTCTCATGTCCTGCAATCCGGCTATCGGCGGAGTCGGTAAGTCTCACGTAGTCAAAGAGATAGATGCGTTAGGCGGGCTCATGGGGAAAGCTATCGATGCCACCGGGATTCAGTTTCGGCGGCTCAATCTCTCTCGCGGACCAGCCGTCTGGTCGACCCGGGTTCAAGCGGATCGAGTGGCCTACAATAAATACGTAGTCGAATACGTAAAAGCGCAAGAGAAGATCGAAGTCATCCAGGGTTTGGCCGGAGAGATTCTAACTGAATGTGGCAAGGCCACCGGGATTAGAACGGAAAACGGTGAAGTGATAGGGGCCCAAGCGGTTATAGTCTGTTCGGGGACGTTTTTGGGGGGGCTGATTCATATTGGTGAACAAACCCGCGTTGCGGGTCGGATCGGTGAGCTGGCGGCTCATAAGCTGGCCGACTCGATTAGATCTCTTGGGTTTAAGACTGGTCGTCTCAAGACTGGCACACCGCCTCGACTGGACGGCCAGACAATCGACTGGTCAAAATGTGAAATCCAGCCCGGTGAGGAGCCGATTCCATTCTTTTCACCTAATAGCCGACGTCGTCGGTTCCAGCAGACCCCCTGCCACCTGACCTACACCACGCAGGCGACCAAAGAGCTTATTTCAGCCAATTTTGAGCGTTCACCGATCTTTTCGGGGAAGGTAACGTCAACCGGGCCAAGGTATTGCCCCTCTATCGAAGACAAGTTCTTTCGCTTTGCCGACAAAGAGAGGCACCAGCTTTTCCTTGAGCCTGAGGGGAACGGGACGGATGAGGTCTACCCTAATGGCTTTTCAACTTCGTTGCCAGAAGATATCCAGCGGGAGGCGATCCGAACTGTGACCGGTTTGGAGTCGGCCGTTATTACGCAACCTGGCTATGCCGTGGAGTATGATTACTGCCTGACCCACCAGATCAAAGCTTCGCTGGAGACACGCTTGATTTCGGGGCTCTTTTTTGCCGGGCAGATCAATGGAACTTCCGGATATGAAGAAGCGGCCGGACAGGGGCTTATGGCCGGGATAAACGCTGTTTTGGCTATCGAGCAGGAACCTTCGTTTACCCTGGATCGATCCGAGGCATATATTGGTGTCATGATAGATGATATCGTAACACTCTCAATTACGGAGCCTTATCGCCTGTTTACGTCACGGGCCGAGTATCGTCTGACGCTCCGTGAAGACAATGCTCGGGACCGGATATATCGCTATGCTGAGAAGTACTCGCTTGTTTCACGTGAAACATTACAGGGTTTTCAGCAACTTACCGTCCGGACAGAGGCGGTTATCAAGCGAGCCCTCAAGAAGCGGATCAAGGTTTCTGATCTGGACGGTCTCGCCGGGAGATTTGAGAAGATTGATAATATCAGCCTTGAAGTCCTTCTGAAACAGCCCGGGATGACAGTCGCCGAAGCGGTCGGCTATATTGATCAGTTTGATCCGGAGAGCAACGGAGATCAGGAAGCTTCGGAGCGTGCCGCCATCAGCATTCGTTACTCGGGCTATATTGACAAGCAGCAGCGCGAAGTTGACAAGTTCAAACGACTGGAGTCACAGGTTATTCCTGACGACTTTGACTTTGCTCTTCCGGTCGGTCTCAAGCAGGAAGCGCGCGAAAAGCTGGCCCGAATTCGGCCCGGATCATTAGGGCAGGCCAGCCGGATTGAGGGGGTCACGCCGGGAGATATTGCTGTGCTCTCTGTCTTTGTTACCCGGCACAAAGGGAATGCAAGTGCCTGAGCCAAATGTTATCTCTTATAATAGCAAGGAGTTGTTGGCGCAATATGACCCCCGGCAAAGGATGCGGGAATACCTGAGCCTGCTCCGGGAGGAAAACCGGCGCACCAACCTTGTTTCACGTGAAACCAACATAGCTGGGCTGACTTCTCTTTATGCTGAGAGTCTCATACCCCTCCAATTGCTTTCCGGCAGTGAATTTGATAGTTACTTGGATATCGGCTCCGGCGGTGGTTACCCAGCCATTCCTCTCGCCCTTTCTGGCCAGGTACAAAAACTAACCCTGGTCGAGCGGATTCACAAAAAGGCAGCCGCTCTTCAACGGATGAGCCTCGCCCTGTCCCTCCCGGTCCAAATCGTCCCGCTCAGCATTGAGCAGATGAAATCGGATAAGACCTATGATCTGATCACGCTTCGCCTGGTAAAACTGGACCGGCCGATCCTCCGTGCGGTCGAAAAACTGCTCGCCCCCGGCTCTCTCTTCGCCTATTTTTCTTCGACTGAGCTCACACCTGCCTCAAGCGATATCAGCAAAGCGGTTTACCACTACCGCATTGACTCGCAGACTATTACAAAGTCCCTGACGCTCTTCAAAAAACAATCATAAATCAGTTTTTTTGTTGCACTATCTGGCTAACATTCCTAACTAAGCTGTAGTTGATTCTAACTTAGAATAAGGAGTAACCATTGGCAAAAGTAATTGCCATCACCAATCAAAAAGGTGGGGTCGGCAAAACCACCACGGCTGTCAACTTGAGCTCCTGTCTGGCGGCTGCTGAAAAAAAGACGCTTCTGATCGATATGGACCCACAGGGAAACTCCACCAGCGGGATTGGCCTGGACAAGAACAATGTCGAGCTGTCGATCTATGAATTGCTGATCGGAAAATGCTCGGCCAGCGAAGTTATCCTGCCAACCGATCTCGACTACCTGAATATCATCCCGGCCACGATCTCCCTGGTCGGGGCCGAAGTGGAACTGGTCAATATGATCTCCCGCGAAGCTCGCCTCAAAAAAGGCATAACGACGGTCCATGAACACTATGATTATATCATTGTCGACTGTCCGCCTTCGCTCGGCCTCCTGACCATCAACACCCTGACGGCCGCGGACTCGGTTATCATTCCGATCCAGTGCGAATATTTTGCGCTGGAAGGTTTGGGGCAGTTGATGAACACGGTCAGTCTGGTGAAGGAAAACCTGAATCCTTCTCTTGAGATCGAAGGGGTCCTGCTCACCATGTACGACGGACGATTGAATCTCTCCAAGCAGGTCTCCGATGAAGTGCGAAAACATTTTGACAGTAAAGTTTATGATACCATGATTGCCCGCAATGTTCGCCTGTCCGAAGCGCCCTCGTTTGGGAAGCCGATCATACTGTATGACATCCTGTCAACGGGCGCAGAAAATTATATGTCACTTACCAAGGAGTTATTAGCATCATGAGTAAAGTTGTCTTGGGAAAAGGACTGGAGGCGCTGATTCCCAACGAGAGTTCTTCGGCTGCCCAGCAGAAGATATATCGTTTGATAGCAATTGATCAGCTGGCCCCTAACCCCTTGCAGCCGCGGCGAGAGTTTAACGATGAATCTCTGGCCGAACTGGCCGCGTCAATTAAGGAACATGGTCTGATCCAGCCGATTGTTGTCCGGGAACAGGGCGCACAGTTCATAATTGTAGCCGGTGAACGTCGGTATCGTGCCGCCCGGCAGGCCGGTTTGGAACGGGTGCCGGTGGTCGTGATGGATGATGTTGATAACGACCGGATGCTTGAGATTGCTCTGATTGAAAACATCCAGCGCGAAGACCTCAATGCTCTGGAGACAGCCGATGCCTATCGGGTGCTTATGCAGCGCTGCAGCTTCACCCAGGAGGAGTTAGCTTCGCGGGTGGGAAAGAGTCGCACCGCCGTGGCCAATCAGATGCGTCTTCTTGCCTTGCCGGATAGTATCAAGTCAATGATTCGCGATGGTCGATTAACCGAAGGACACGCGCGGGCGATGTTGTCAGTGGATGGCGAGGAGCAGATGCTGCAACTGGCCAGGCGGATTGCCGATGATTCCCTGTCCGTGCGGGTTGTGGAGCAGGAAGTACGGCGGGTGCGCAAAGGGCGGCGTCTTCCGCGAAGGAAGAACCCGGAGATTGCCGAAGCCGAAACTTTTCTCAAGCAGCTGCTGGGGACTGCGGTCAAAATCAGCTCCGGCCTGAAACGGGGACGAATTGAAATTGAGTATTACAGTGACGATGATCTCAATCGTCTGCTGGATATTTTCAAGGCGACCCAGACCGAGTAAAACCAGATGTCACAGTCCCGTTATGTTACAGTAATGTTAGTGCCGGATGGCGGTGAGAATGGCCGCGAATTCAAAATCCAGCAATGGCTGCTCAAGACCATGGTCATAGGCCTGGCCGTTCTATTGGTCGGGATTATACTGTTTTTTACTTTTTATGGTGACGTGCTGGCGAGGGCGGCCATGACTGACCGGCTTGAAGCTGAGAATGAAAGATTGTTACGCTACCAGCATAAGGTAAAACTGCTGGAAGAGAACCTTATTCAGACCCGCCAGGTTGTAAGTCGGCTGGTGAAGCTGGCCGGAATTGATTACAAATTCGATGACTTCCCCACTGACTCCGCAATTTTCGCTCAGTTGGACAACCAGGCTACCGCCGTGGTGGCCCGTAGCAACGGCAAAGACTTCACCGTTCCCTCCGGACTGCCGTTGCGGGGGTCGATAAGTCAGGAATTTCATATCGACAGCCCGGACAAATACCACCCGGGGACAGACATTGCCTGCGCCGAAGGGACCGTTGTATTGACGACCGCTTCGGGTGAGGTGATTTTTGCCGGTGAAGATGAGAATTATGGTTTAATGCTGGTGATCAAGCATAGTGACAGTATGAGCACTGTCTATGGTCACAATTCAGAACTGCTGGTCTCAACCGGTGAGCATGTAGAGGCGGGCCGCAGAATTGCCTTGTCAGGCAATACGGGGAAATCGACCGCTCCCCATCTTCACTATGAAATCAGATTACATGATGAACCAATAAACCCAATGGATCAATAATGATGATGAAACGAAATAACAACGGTGAAACGGAAGGACTGATGAACACAATTATCGGAAAAGATACGGTCATCAACGGGACGCTCGATGTGAAGGGTTCTCTTCGGGTCGATGGTGTCGTAAAGGGAAAGGTGATTTGCTCAGACTGCGTTACCGTGGGTGCAACCGGAACAGTCGAGGCAGAAATCCACGCCGAGACGGCTATTATTGCCGGTAAGATGCTGGGCAATGTGGTTACTTCGGAGAAGATCGAGTTGCAGGCCAAGTGTGAGATGGAAGGCGATTTGAAGACCAAATCGCTCGTGATTGAACAGGGAGCGCTTTTCTGTGGCGCCTGCAATATGAAGACGGTTCAGAACGACCTCGGATTCCTTCCACCGCAGGAAGAGAATGAGCCGGAGCCGGTCGCGGCTGACGAAGACTTTGGATAGAAACGGTTAGTAGGTGTGGAAAAGAGTCTGTTTCTGTTGATAACCCCAGAAGTCTATGATACATAGCGGTTTCATATCGCCAAAGAGTAGACTTTATGTGTTGTTTATCCACAATAATCGACGATATTAAGTTGTTGGTTAGGAATTAGTTAAGACCAGAAAATGATTCCGTAACTGTCACTACGGCAGGCTAACATATTCATACTCTTGTGGTTATCTGATTTGACCGAATTTGGCTGCCACAATCTGATCAGCTCGGTCTATTTTTGAGTTTTCATGCCGACTCGTGGAACAGGGCTAAGCGCCTAAAATTTATTGATTTACGGTCGTTTTTCTGGTAACTTCGGCCCTGTTATCGTGTACAAGTATTCCGTAATAAGAAGTGCGGAACTTCTCCACATAAATTTCACATTCTGGAGGTCTTAATGTCAACTGGAGATGCACAGTCCGATGTGAGGGCTGTTGAGAACCTCAACTCAGCTAACAAGAGAATCAAGTCGGAAATAGCCAAAGTTATCATTGGCCAGGACGATGTAATTGATCAATTGTTGATATCACTGCTGGCCAACGGGCATTGTCTTTTGGTTGGTGTCCCCGGGTTGGCCAAGACTCTGCTGATTTCCACTCTTGCCCAGGTCCTTGACTTGAAATTCAGTCGCATCCAGTTTACGCCCGACCTGATGCCTTCGGACATCACCGGAACCGATATTATCGAGGAAGACCACGCAACCGGGAAGCGGGAGTTCCGATTTGTGAAGGGGCCGGTCTTTGCCAATATTGTTCTGGCCGATGAAATCAACCGGACCCCGCCCAAAACGCAGGCCGCGCTCCTGCAGGCGATGCAGGAACATGAAGTTACGGCGGCGGGCGAGACCTTCAAACTCGATGAACCCTTCTTTGTACTGGCGACTCAAAACCCGATTGAACAGGAGGGGACCTACCCGCTTCCGGAAGCACAGTTGGACCGGTTTATGTTCAATGTGATGGTGGACTATCCTTCGTCTCAGGAAGAGCGTGATATTGTTAAAACTACAACGACAGTACAGAGTTTTCAATTGGAGAAGATATTAACTCCCACGGACCTGTCGGCTTATCAGCAGTTGGTCCGGAGAGTCCCGGTGAGTGACCATCTGATTGAGTACGCGGTCGATCTGGCCCGGGCAACCCGTCCGGCGGAAAGCACTGCGCCCGATTTTGTTAAGAACTGGGTCAACTGGGGAGCGGGCCCACGTGCTTCGCAGTACCTCATCCTGGCCGCCAAGACCAAAGCGATTCTTGATGGTCGGCCAACCCCTGGTCCGGAGGATGTACGTTTTGCAGCCTACCCGGTTCTCAGGCATCGTATTGTGACATCGTTCAATGCCGAAGCGGACGGGGTAGATACGATTGAAATTATCCGCCGCCTCTTGGAAACGATTAAAGAGCGATCATGAAATAGATTTTGCCGAAAACTGACTGGCAATATGTTATCAATCTATGAATAATTTCTCACTTTCTGAGCTGCCGCCACCGGCCAAACTAATGGTCGGACTGGTGACTTCATTGATGATCCTGGTCACCCTCTGGGTCGCCTTCATCTACTATGTGGATAAAGGGATGATCTCCGAAGAAGAAGCGGTCCCGTTGTATCTGCAGCAGGAAGCACGGGAGATTCTCACCGAAGATCCCGAAGCGGTTCACACCCCGGTCTGGGACAGCACGCAAAAGGGATTGGAAGAACAACTCGACACCGCCGCTCTGGCCAGGCGGTTGCATGAATACTGGCTGAAACAGGAACAGGAGGAATCTGAGTTTGAAAAGTGGAGAGGACGCCTTCGCCAAAATGTCGGACTGGCTCACACCCACATCAATGGCCAGACCGTTCTCTTTTTTGTGATGTCGCTCTTTTTCGTTTTCTCAGTCGCTCGGCCAAAGGCTAAAAAAGTCGCCCTCTGGACTTTTGCCCTGGCAATTGTCTTCCATGCGATTGGGCTGAGTGGGGAATCATTCCATTGGTTTTTCGATGATATCATGGCTCTTTCCGGTCTCTTAATTGTAGCCTCAATGTTGTACATGGCCTATTGGATATTAGTAACTCTCGGTCGTCAATCCGAGGGATCAACTAAGAAGGACCAACTGACTGATGCCTGACAAATTTGGAATAGCCATTCATGGCGGGGCAGGGACAATTACAAAAATGAGCATGTCCAAAGAGATGGAAGCAGCTTATCGCACAAAACTTTCTGAGTCCATAACAGTGGGCTATGAGATTTTGTCCAACAAAGGCAGAGCGCTTGATGCCGTACAGGCTGCTGTTATGATCATGGAAGACTCCGAGCTGTTCAACGCCGGCAAAGGCGCGGTCTTCACTCACGAAGGGCGTAACGAACAGGATGCATCGATTATCGATGGTTCAACTCTGGAATGCGGTGCGGTTGCCGCCGTGATGCGCGTCAAAAATCCAATTAAGTTGGCCCGACAAATACTGTCCGAGTCCGAGCATGTCCTGCTGTCGGGCGAAGGGGCCGAGCGGTTCGCTCAACTGCACAATCTTGAGTTGGTGGACGCTGACTATTTCTATACTGAACGAAGGTGGAACCAGTTGCAGAAATCGATTGAGCGGGAGAAAAAATCAGAGTCCGATTATTCACAGCTGGACCACACTCCGGATGACAAACATGGAACAGTGGGAGCCGTAGCCCGTGATGCGCAGGGTAACCTTGCCGCGGCAACTTCGTCCGGCGGCATGACCAATAAAAAATTCGGTCGTATTGGCGACAGCCCGATAATTGGGGCGGGAACCTATGCCAACAATAAGACCTGTGCTGTCTCAACAACCGGTCATGGAGAATATTTCATGCGGGGCGTCTGTGCCTACGACGTATCGGCTCTGATGGAGTATAAGGGGATGAGACTTCAACAGGCGACCGACCTGGTCATTGCCGGGCTCAGTGAGCACGGCGGCACCGGCGGCATGATTGCCATTGATCGGAATGGGAATATCGCGATGCCAATGAACACGCCGGGGATGTATCGCGCTCAGATGAGCAACGACGGATTGATGGAAGTGAAAATATACGATGGCGAATGACTACAGAAAATTCCTTGATCCGGAAATTGTCTCCAAGCTGAAAGGGATGGAGATGAGGGCCAGAATGGTGGTGGAAGGATTCATCACCGGTCTGCACAAATCCCCTTACCACGGCTTCTCAGTTGAATTTGCGGAGCATCGCCAGTACATGCCGGGGGACAATATCCGCGACATTGACTGGAAAGTATACGCCAAGTCGGATCGCTTCTATATCAAGCAGTACGAAGAAGAGACCAACCTTAAGGCGCACCTTCTGCTTGACTGCTCCAAATCAATGGCGTATCAATCCGGTGATCGGATCAGCAAATTTGATTATGCCGGTCTTTTGAGCGGAGCCCTTTCGTACATGCTGTTCAGGCAGCGGGATGCGGTCGGGTTAGTGTCGTTTGACGAGAAGATTCGAAGCTACGTTCCGCCCCGTTCCAAACAGGGGCATCTTCATGTTCTTCTTCAGGAAATCGCCCGGCAATCCCCCTCGGAGGCCACCGATATCTCAACGGCGCTGCATGAAATGGCCGAACGGATCAAACGGCGCGGTCTGGTTATTATGCTCTCTGATCTGTTGGATGATGCCGAGAAGATTATATCCGGACTCAAGCATTTTCGGTACAACGGCCATGAGGTCATCGTCTTTCATATTCTTGATCCTCGTGAACGCGATTTTGCTTTTCCGCGTGAGGCTCTTTTTAAAGATATGGAGACGGGCGAAGAATTAACGACACTTCCTTATCAGATCAAGAAAGAGTACGCCGCCCAGGTGCGGGAATTCTCGGACAAAATTGCGACTGCCTGCCGCCAGACGAATGTTGATTACCATCTGATTGATACATCGACCCCCTTTGACAAAGCTCTGCTTGCTTTCCTCTCCAAACGGGAACGACTGTTTTAGTCGGGGGACACCTACGGGTCAGATCACAATTTTGGCAAGCCAAAATCAAGACCTGACTCAACAAAATTGAGGCGTTACCTGCCCTCTTCCTCTTTAGCCTTCTTGGACTTCTCCAATTCCGCCTGCCTGGCTTTTCTGGGCATCTCAATTTCAATCTGGCCTACAATTCTGCTGATCTTGATAAAGTCCTTGTCAACATAGCGCGCCGCCATGATAACTTGAGAGGAATTTCGGATCAGCCTCTTTCTCTGATCCATGTGTCTTCAATGCAAATTATGAGAGTCAATATCCGGTAGCAATTTTTTTGAGCCTAAATCAAAAAGGGGAAATAAAGTCAGCATTGACTGCCGGTGCTTGAAAACCCGGCCTTAAGACCTTCACAAGAAGGCCTTATCTCCATTTTCACTAAATGCAAACAGTCTTTTTGGACAATTGATTTCTTCTCTCAAACGAGGATTTCTCTCAATTAATAGGGAAGAACTGCCGATTAAACTATTAATAAACCAAAGTCCAATATTTGGGCCCGGGAGATAGCGTCTTATGGGCGGCTATCTCGCCTTTTTCAGCGCCATTCGCTGAATTGAGGTGCCCTGGGAGGACAATATTAACGGTACATGGAGTGCAATAATGCTCTATAACAGAAAATTGAACCAGGACGGGATGACCCTTCTGGAAGTATTGATCAGCGTTATCATTCTCAGCCTGGGTGTTCTTGGGATGGCCCCACTAATGATGATGTCGGTCGAAAGTAACAACGTATCCCGTGATGTAATCCGGGCCACGGAACTGGGAAGAGAGCGGCTTGAATTCTACGAAGCGCTTGATTCCCTGCCTGTACTACCGTTCCAACGGGCTGATTCAGCCTTGATTGAGGGGTCCTACCAGATTACGACTTACATCGAAGACAGCAGTTCCGACACGCTCATTCCTCCGGGTATTGCCTATATCACGGTAGCCGTTGGCTGGATGGACAATCTCAATATTCGGCGAACCTCAAGCTTTACGTCAATACTGGAGAAATCGGAATGATGACTAATATCAAACTCAGCAAGAGACTGAAACAGAAATCCGGTTTCACTATTCTTGAAGTCCTGATTTCTGCACTTATGGTTGGCATAATTACAACTGCGGCCTTTCAATTTTATGTCAGTATCCATACTCAGTCAGAAAAACAGTATGAGCAGTCAGAGGTGCAGGCAGTTTGTCGTGCCAGTATTTTTGATATCAAGAAGACTCTGAGAATGGCCGGATTCAGAGTAGGCGGTCATGCTCCCTACGAGATATCCAATGACACTCTCTCGATATACATGAACACGACCGGGACGATGGACACTATCAGATACTATCTGGAAGAGTTCACCGATTGGGAGTACGGCCAACTACCGGGATTCCCCAGCGGTAAACAGCTGTTCCGTCTGATGAAACAGACCAACAGTGATCCCCCGGCAATTTTCTCGGAGTACATTTCTTCAATGACCTATACGGTTGTTGATGCCAGCAATATCACCATTAGTGTTACCGCGTATGTCACCAAGGTGGACGAGACTTACAGCCCCGATGGTGGCTATCGATCATTCTCAATAGGTGATCGAATAAATCTTAGAAATGTCGGATAAGAGGAGGCAAACCATGTTTGTCAAAAAAAATAACGAACGCGGTGCCGCGCTCCTGATTACGCTCGCCGTCATGGCCATGATAACACTGGTTGTTGTCATGTCGGTTGATCGCTCATCTACGGATGTAGAACTATCCTACAATCAGCTTCACGAGGAGCAGGCCTTTTATGTGGCCGATGCCGGTCTTAAGACTGCTATTGAAGAGATTGAAGATGACGAAGACTGGCGTACGGGATTTTCCGATGAGCCCTTTGGACAGGGTTTCTTTACGGTCACGATTACTGATTCAGCCACAGACTCTGCCTTGATAGATACAATCATCCTGCTGTCTGTCGGCACCGTTGATGAAGCAAACTCACAGTTGGAACTAACGGCCCTCCCCATTCCCAAAACTCCGTTTATGTACGCCATGTATGGTAAGGACGGAATTGTCTTGGATAAGAATGCTTGCACGGATTCGTATAACTCAGATTCCGGCTCATACGCTGCTACCATGCTTGATTCCATGGGGAACATTGGTTCCAATGGGACGGTCACAACATCGAAAGATGTAACTGTCGGCGGTGGTATCCAAACTGCAACTCCGGGGGGGATTACACTGGGACCATTCAACACCGTGAACGGGGATACAACAACAACCGCTGACTCAGCTGTCTTTGACCTTGTTGATTCCAGTGACTTTGTATGGGCCAAAGCAAACAGTAACGCACCCGCCGGTCTGACCGGTGCTGGTTATGTCTACAATAGTGTCGACCAGAACCTGACTATGGGAGCCTGGGGAAATGTTAATCTTGACGCCGGAGTATATTACTTCTCAGACATGGACTTTGGGCAAGGTGCAACACTAACCCTGACGCCGGGAGCTTCCGTTGAAATTTATGTAACTGGTACAATACATTTTGCACAGAGTTCAACTGCAAATAGTGGCGGCACTCCTTCTGATATGATTATCTATTCCAGCGGTCCGTTGCTCCAGTTTGATCAAGCGAATACGTTCTACGGGATATTCTATGGCCCCAACGCGCATACCCAGTATGATCAGACGACCAATTTCTATGGTTCCTTGATCAGTGGTACTATCAAACTGGATCAGGGAGCATGTTTCCACTTTGACCGGGACTTGATGAACTACAAGGCCGGGTACACGCATCAGGTTGAGAGAATTGCTTGGCGCGAAGTTTATTAACAGGAGAGTTCAATTTAAGGAAAGCGCTGAAGAGTGAAAAACATTATCTCCAATGATAAGGGTGTGGCCTTGCTCATTGCGATGGCGATCATGTCGATGCTGACTGCAGTGGTCATGGTATCGCTGGACCGATCAACAACTGAGTCAGAAATGTCTTTTAACCGTATGCATGATGAGCAGGCCTTCTATGTCGCCGAGGCCGGGCTCAAGTATGGTCTGGTACAGCTGAACTCCAATGCAGACTGGCGCGCTGGTGTCAGTAACTTCCCTATAGGTGAGGGTGAGTTCACAATCTCGCTGGTGGATTCAACTGTTGACCCTGCTCTTGATGATACTATCATCATTTCATCAATTGGCTGGGTAGAGACCGCTAGGGCTCATGTCCGGCTTGCTGTGGTGCCTGGTGTCTTTAATCCGTTTGCATTCGCAATGTTCGGCGATGATCGGGTTGATATAAGATCAAAGATGAAAACGGACTCTTACAACTCTGACTCCGGGAGCTATGCCGCAACACGGGATACACTCTGGGGCAATCTGGGTTCAAATAATATCATCGACATCAACAACAACGCAGAGATTGGCGGCGACGTTCTCAATTCCAATGTTGGCGGCAATTACATTCATGTGGGGGCTACCGTATTTGGTACTGTTACAGACATAGCCTCCGAGCAGAGCCTTCCTTTAATTGCTCAGTCTGAATTCGATTGGGCCGAAGCCAACAACAACAACAGCGTTGGGATTTCAGGAAGCTATTCCTACAATCCAATTTCACACGATTTTCAGACTACCGGGGCTGTACAACTCTCCTCCGGGGTCTATTATTTCTCAAGTATGATTCTAAAGAATTCGGCCAGCCTGACCCTGTCACCCGGCGCAGATGTTATCTTATATGTTACAGGTGATATTGAGTTGAAAAATTCTGCGGAACTGAATTTGGGTGGGAAACCATCAAGCTTGCTGGTTTACTCTCAGGGAGACTTTGTCCTTAAAAACAGTGGTAATATTAGTGCCGTATTCTATAATCCGGCTGGTGCTGCTGACCTAAGAAATTCTGGCGGGTTCTACGGTGCAATTGTTGCCAACACTATTGTCTCTCACAACTCGGCCTATTTCCACTATGATCGCAGTCTTGCCGAATTTGAATTGAGCGGCGGAGCCGACTTTGAAAAAGCGGGGTGGCAGGAGATTTTGTAAGCGCTCTAATATCGGGGACAGATGAATCTGTAGATCGGCGGGTTGCAAGAGCGACCCGCCTTTTTTATTCTGTCTCTAACTCCACCCCTAAACCATCGGCCAGGCGGTTGACATAGTTGAAGTACGACGCTACCTGAACAATGTCATGCAGGGCATGTTCGGACAACCCTTTTGACTTGAGGAAGTCAACATAGGCACGATCCACCGTGTAAGCTTCGGTAGTAAGTTTGTCTGCATAGCCAAGAATAAGTTTGTCTTCGTCCGAAAGATCAGCCGTCTTGTAATCGGAAATCAGTTGTTCTTTTAGTTCCTCTTTGACACCACCCAGAGAATGCAACGCATCCCAATGATGTTCAATTCAGTAATGGCATTGATTGATTACAGAAACAACGACCGCAATCATCTCTCGCTGGTGCCGACTTAAGGGGGACTTGCCGAACATGATGGCCCGGTAAAAGTCAATATGCCCTTTCATTGCGGCCGGATTTGGCCCCGCAATCCGAACTATATTAGCGACGCTACCTTTTGCGTTCTTGTACTGATCATAGAGCGCCCGCAGTTGTTCAGAGGCATCGTCATACTGGATATAATCAATAAAAGCCATCCGGTCTCCTTATGCTAAGCTATGAACTCAGCTATGCGTTCTGACCAGACTTTGAGCCCGGTCATCTCTTCGCCGGAGGGAACCAGCCGGGCCCGATAGTTTTCTTCAAAGACTTTCAGACGGAGACCGGTCAGGCGTTCGGCAACCAACTTGATCCCTTCGCCGCCCCAACCATACGATCCAAAAACAGCCGCCTTCTTACCCATTATGGAGAGTCCCTGCAACAGCATGATCGCATCCCAAACCGGTTTGACCGCATCACCATTGAAAGTAGGTGTTCCATACAAAAGAGCTTTGCTCTGCTCAATCATGTCTTTGGCGTAGTCTTCGTCCAGGTTGGCACAGTCAAGCATAACCACTTCATAACCGGCCGCGGTTAGATGTGAACTTAGCGAATCGGCCAGTCGTTTAGTGTTTCCATACGAAGTAGTATAAAACAGGCAGACCTGGTTTTTCCCCACGGTTTTGTCGGCTGACCACTCCCTGTAGCTGTTCAGATGCCGTTCCGGATTCTTTCTAAAGAGCGGGCCATGCGAAGGGGCGATGATTTTGATATCCAGGTCATCAAGTTTCGGCATGTTCTTCCGAATGTACATGGCGTAAGTACGCATGATTGACTTGTAGTAATACTCGACTTCCCAGTCAATATCATGATTGCATTCATCGGCCCAGATAGATTCAAAGGAGTAGTGCCCGGCAAATCCATCGCACGGGAAGAGAATCTTGTCCTCTTCCAGGTACTCCATCATGGTATCCGGCCAGTGCATGTATGGCATCATTTTGAAAATCAGTTTTTTCCCGCCCAGATCAATCTCATGGTCATTCTTGATCCCGGTGATATCAACTTCCGGGTTGTTGACCGTGTTCTGCACAAAGGGAAGGGCTGGCGCGGAGCAGACAAGTTTGAGCTTTGGGTTTATTTCCAGCAATGGGACTATGGCGCCGCTATGGTCGGATTCAGTATGATTGACGATCAGATATTCGATCTCTTCAATCGGCATAATTTCTCTGAGATTGGCCAGGTATTCATCGGTAAATCCGGCTTTGACCGTGTCAATCAGCGCAGCGCTATTCTTTCCTTTGATCAAATAGGCATTGTAGGTGGTGCCGTGTTTGGTCTCGACAACAATGTCAAACAGTCTCAAGTCCGGGTCTTTGACCCCAACCCAGTGAACATTTTCAGCTATTTTAATCGCACTCATTTTTATAATTCTCCTTTGCTACGGAGCATAATATAAGAAAAGCGTCAGTGAGGACAACCTCTTTCAGGCCGTCCTTATTTTCCTGATTGGTGAGACCACCAGAAGCAGGAGGCCAAAAGTGCACACAATTGTTGCTCCCGAGGGAGTGTCCAGCCAGATAGAGAATAGCAGCCCCATCGCCGACCCCACAATGCCAAACAACCAGCCAAGGATCAGACGGCGGCTGATAGAGTCGGTCATGATGGCTCCAAACACCGAGGGAACTACCAGGAAGATAAAGACCAGCAGAACCCCACAAATCTTGACTGATGAAGTCACTACCAGGGCAAACGAAGCATAAAAGAGAAAGTCCCACAGGCGGGATTTCTGCTTTTGGGATTGGCCAAAACTCAATTCTACAAACCGCTTTCTAAACAGCCAGTGAAGGAGCCCGACCGTCGAATAGACCAGGGCAGTCTTGAGTACTACGGCCGGTGAGACGGTCAGGATGGAACCGACCAGGAGATACCGGATATGCTCGGTCCCGTCGGGTGAGTGGCTTACGGCCAGAATGACCGCCGCCGATGAGACGGCATAAACAATTCCGATAATAGCTTCCTGCGGCACCTTCCCCTCAAGACCGCGTGTAAAAGTGAAAATCGCGGCGCCAAGCAGGGCGAAAGACAGTGAAAGCAGGTATGATAGATCACCGCCGGTGTGCACACCAAAAAGGTAGGCCATAGTCATCCCCAGCGCGGCGACCTGGGCCAATGAGAGATCCACGAAAATAATTCCCCGTTTGATGACATGAAGCCCAAAATAGACATGAATCCCAATCAGGACAACAGTGGCAAGAAACGGCCAGACCAGAAACTGCAAATAATCAGTCATGGGAGCGCCTTCAAGAGGCGATCAATATTCCCTTCAATCCACTCTAAGTATGACTCGTCTCTGTTTGCTCCTCCAATCGAAGGATACAAAGTGACAACGTGCGCGCCGGTCTCGCGGGCAATCTTGTCCGGTATCCGTCGGTCAAAGTATGGTTCCATAGCCACAATCAGAGCCATCTTCTCATTGATTAGTTTGATCATCTTCCTCACGTGCGAAGGTGATGGTGGCACCCCCGGATATGGCTCAACGAATCCGATCGCGTTAATAGACGTAAACTCCGCGAAATAGGGCCAGGAGTTATGGTAGAAAGTAACATCGGCACCGTTTAATTGCTCCAGCTTTGGCTGCAGTCGGGCAAGCCCCTCATCGATTTCGTTCAAGAGGCTGTGCCGATTCAGGGTGTACTCCTTTTCACGGAGAGGGTCCAGTTGAACAAGTGATTCCAGTATGATTCTGGTGATCGGTTCCACATTTTGAGGGCCGGTCCAGTAGTGCGGATTACCAAACCGGTGCAGGTCGCCATAGGAAGCATCGATTTTACCGGTCGGGACTTCCATCGCCTCAATGTAGCGGGAACAATCAACAACCAGAAGATCACTATTGCGGGAACCGTCTATTAATTTATCCATCCAGAGGTCAAGTTCCAACCCGACCTTGAATACAACATCAGCTTTGGCCAGCTTGACCATGTAAGAAGGGCGCACCTCGACATGATGCAGGTCCGACCTTGGAGATGCAATCGACTGAACCTCGACAAACTCCCCACCAATGCGGTCGGCAAAATAAGCCAAGTCAGAGGTGGATGTTACGACCTTCAGCTTGGCCGATGAGATGGGGCTGAGTCCCAGTAAACCGGCTGCCAGTATCAAAATAAAATCTTTCATTCCTGTAATCCTCCAGTTAAAAGCTGTGCGGTTGGTGCGGGCCAAGACTAAATACAAATTGCAATTGCACTTCCCAGAACCCGGCCTCATGCTCTGGGTCATTCCAGAATCCGGCCAGACGGATCAGACTGGTCTCCTCAATTGGCGCAAAGCCGGAAAAGAGCCCCAGGCGCCAAGTCGTTTCTTCCTCGGCCCCTGGTTCTGGCGCTTCATGGTTGTAGCTTTTCTCCCTGAGGTGGTCTACAATCAGACCAAGGTTATAACTTCGGTGAAAGCGGTAGTCAATATACCCATAGCTGCCGTATGATCTGAGCCTGCTAGACTTATGCTGGTCGTTCTCGCGGACAACAAATTCAGCCTCGGCCTGAAATGAACGGTTGCGGTTTTCCTTCCACTTGTATTTGGCGTCCAGTCCGAACAGCCAAGCGGTGAGCCCATGCTCATATTCGGCCCGAAGAACACTCGACCCCAGGGCCAGTTCTCCATATTCGGAAACGGCAAAAGAACTGGTCAGTCGTCCAAAAGCGCCCAGCTCTTTTCTTTCGTCGTCATCCCCTGTTTCCGCAACAACCTCTTCTTCGTGCTCGTGATGATGAGTCTCCAGCACTTCCCCTTTGAGCACGCCTCCCATGATCTCGGTATAGGCGTTGCCGGTCGGGAGCAGAACGGACGAACGAATAGTCATGTCCAGCAGTCCGTGCTCTCCAAAGAGATGCTCATGCACCAACGGACGTTTTATGAACGAGTAGGCGTGGGGGTGGATTGTGTTCAGGCGGCCGAACTCCAGGAGATACTTGCCCGCCTTGAGGTTCATTCCCAGCGGCAGCCCTCTCATCATGGCGGCATACAGCTCTTCCAGTGCCGCCGAAGCTCCCTCGTGCCAGGCCACGGTAGCATTTCCATAGAGGTAAGGATTCAGGTAGCCGTTGATCACCAGTTCCATCTCGGCATCGGTCAGATTGAGCTTCTCGCTCTCTTCAATCCTGCCGTCATCATTGTGGATGAAAGCTCTGATGTCGCCTACTACCGAGACATCCGGGTTGACTGTCGTCTGCGCCCTGACCGAGACAGCCAGCAGTAATATTAGAAAGAATGATGAAGTCTGTTTCATCGGTTTCATTTCCCTCCGTTAACGCGTTAGAGGATACAGCTGCCCGTTTTTTAAGGCAAAACCCGTCGGCAGCTCTTAGAGATTTTCTAAAACGGAATGTTAGATGAAACTGGGCGGGGCGCGTTGGGGAAACTTGTACTCTTCTAATTGTGAGAGCGAACAGGTCTCAGTTCCGATAACCGTCTGCATCTTGTTGCATTCACAGCAGAGGACAAATATCGGTGTCGCGGTATGGAATTGATTCTGAACATGACAGAGAATACAGATTTCAGAATGCTGCTCTTGGTCCTGAGTATCGCATTGATCAAATGTGGTTGTCAGGTCATTTTCACAACAGCCTGAATCCCAATGTGAGTGAGAAGGGAGGATGAGATTCAAAGAGAAGAAAAGATACGCTGCAAAAAGCGATATGAAGATTCTTTTGACCATTATGTCTCTTTGAACCAGGGACAACTCAAAATAGTTCCTACTCTATCACTGATGGGAGAAAATCAGCTCCAGAACCTGATTCTGTACACTCTCAACATCAGGTGGGGCAATGCTCAATTTTCCCTTGTCCGAGAGCTCTCGGATTGTTACCACTTCTTCGTCTTGCTGGCTCTCGGCTTCCATTATTATGTAAGTTTGACAGGCAACTGCCTTGATATCTTTGAGGTCTCGATAAGGAGGGGCATAGCCGGACCTGATCCCATACCAGAACCACATGACAGTCCGATAAAATGGGAGCCAGTACATGTCATATTTTTCTTTCAGTCTGTCCTGCCGCCGTCTGGTCGTCAGGTTTGGCTCGATAGCGATGACCCGATCAATAATCTCATTTTCATGGGCGGCCAGAATAGATGCGTCCCCGCCCAGAGAGAAGCCAACCACAGTAAAGGGAGCGTGGATCAGCTCCCGCAGAGAGAGAAAATGTATTACGGAGGAGAGGTCCTCAGATTCAGAGTAACCTTCGCCATGATAAGCCGAACCGGATCTCCCGGTCGCTCGCAAATCCATCGCAATCACTGAAAAACCGGAATCAATAAGCTGGCTGGCCATTTCCAGAAATTCATCCCGGGTGGAGTCTTCCGAAGGCAGCAGCATGACAGTCCCACGCGAAACGGTCCAGCCGGAGTCTATTCCTTTCAGGTGAAGCACGGCCAGGGTTGTCAACCCATCTGACTCAACCTGAAAAGTATCTATGACAAAGGCGGAATCCGCATATGGGGCCGGGTCATTAATGATAGTGGAGTCAGCATTGTACTCATCAATATTAGCGCGGGCGTAGAGATCGGCCGTCTTATTCAAAGGGTAAATGACAAAAGCGGTCAGCAATAAACCAACCACCAGAAAAAACAGCACAATATTGATAATCTCACGAGTCTGTCTGGATATTTTCATAGCATAGAAACCAATCGTTTAAGTTAGAAGAGGAATTTGTCCGATTGAGCCGCCTAAGTCAATATCAAAAAATCGGTTGAATTCAAATCTCGGCATGGTATTACGGAATCTCTTTGCAACGGAATCCCAGAGATTTCGTAGACTGTTGCATATAACCAAAAGATGACTTTTGGAAGAGACCTCCCGGTTGCGAAAAAAACCGGATTGCCAAACCTTACTCTTTGGAGTATTGTATAAGCCGACTTTGATAGAGAGTGAGTTTAATTGAATAGACTAAGAACTGTCTTATTTGCTTCCGGTTGTCTGCTGCTGCTTTCTACCCTCCCCAGTTTTGGGCGTGGCTCCCTGTCCGGACTAAAATTGAACGCCGGCGCTACTTCCGCTGAGGCCATCCCGGCCTACTGTCAGGCCGTGCATGATGTAGGAAAAATGAGACTGGTTATCCAGAATAATGGCTCCTTTGGCCTTTACCGGGAGTTCTTTGGCCAGCCAATAGCCGATTGTTTCACCGGTGAGCGGCTGGACCAGTCCTGCGAGTACCCCAAAGGGACCTCAATCGAAAACCTTCTGTACGCCTCAATTTGGATAGGCGCCATTGATGGGGATGATACTCTTGTCACCACCGGTCTGGAAGGTTGGGGAAACGGGAGAGAACTTCATCCGGACGCCTCCCCCCTTGGGGACCTCATCCACCGTTCGATTATAGATGAGGACGCGCCCGAGTTCGTGGATGCCGTCTCGGAGCAGGACTTTGTGGCTACCTATACAGATACGCTGCGAGGGACCTCCAAAGATTTCTTTTATGCTCGAAAACATATTCCACTCTACGTGAAAGTAACGCAACGCTCCTTTGCCTGGTCATACCCGTATGCCGAAGATATAATTCTGGTCGACCTGGAGATAGAAAACATTGGGCCTCGGAATCTGGAAAATGTCTATCTGGGACTGTATGTTGATGCGGACATTGGATTTAACGGTGGTTATCGCTGGGATGACATCTGCGGATACGTCCCAACCGCCACTTTTGAGACTCCTTGCGGCGAATTTGAAGACACGGTCAATATTGCCTGGGCGGCTGACAATGATGGTGACCCTTTGAATGGGGATTTCGTGGTGGACTTTGGAATTGGTAACCCGGCTCTTATGTTTCAGCGAAAACCGGCCCCTTTTGCATTCGGGACGCGGCTTCTTCGCACGCCCGATACTGATAACCGACCGTCATTTAACTGGTGGATTCCCAATTATGATCCGCGGTTCGACTTTGGACCAAGAAGACGGGATAATCCCCGGGACTTTCGCACCGGCGGACTTGGAGAACCTCAGGGGGATAGAAATAAATACTATATGATGGGGAACGGTGAGATTGACTATGATCAGGTTTTTATCGGAGAGATCGACGCCCTCAGTCAGGACTGGCTGACCCCTAATCAGGTAACTGCTTTCAGGATAGCCCGCGGGGCAGATACCAAGTATCTGCAGTCGGTGGGCCCGATCAATATCCCGACCACCCAGTCGGTACCGCTAACGTTCGCCTTTATCACCGGTTCACATTTCCATAATGTACCCAATAACGGGGCTCTACTCTATTGGAATGTGAATAAGTACATGGGCAATCTTGATTTTTCCGATCTCAAGGTAAATGCCCGTTGGGCCGGGTGGATGTATGACAATCCGGGGGTGGACACCGATGGAGACGGATACGCCGGGAAATTTATTGTCTGCGTCCTGGACTCAACCGAGTTGGACTCCGGCTGGGTCCCCACCCAGGCTGACACCACTTACTACCAGGGGGATGGCGTTCCAGATTTCCGCGGCGCGGCCCCGCCACCGGCCCCGTTTGTGGATGTAACCCCCGGGTTGAATGAACTGCATATCCGGTTCAATGGTCAGATGTCAGAGATGACCCGTGACTTTTTGACGAACTCGATTGACTTCGAGGGATACCATGTCTGGTTATCACGGGATGAACGCGCTTCCAGCTATTCTCTCATGGCCTCCTATGACCGACCCAATTTTGATAAATTCATCTGGAATCAGTATAATCTCCCCTTTGGAAAGTATGAGCTGCATGAACTTCCGTTTACCGAAGACAGTCTGCGCTGTGCCTATGGAAACTCCTGCGATGATCCCTATTTTTACCCGGAACTATATACGGTCGGGCATCCATACGTCCATCCGGACTATCCCGATTCAGCTTTCTATTTTGCCGCGCATGGGGACAACGCCGACCAGTTTGGTATCAACTCTCCCATTGAACGTGTCTATCCCGATGCCCTCAAGCCGCCCCCCGGGACGGACCTGGACACTCTGACCGAAGACTGGTTTACGCCCGAGGGCTACCTTAAGTTCTACGAGTATGAGATGACTATAGATAATCTCCTTCCCACCGTTCCATATTGGGTATCAGTCACGGCTTATGATTTCGGCTCTCCGCAGTCCGATATCGAGGCCCTGGAGACTTCCATCACCCAGAGCGCTAAAGTCCGTTATCCGATGGCCGATGAAAACCAGCTGGGGGATCAGGAACGCCAGGTCTATATCTACCCCAATCCGTATCGGCTCGATGCCAACTACCGGCTGCATGGCTACGAAGAGAGGACCGATCAATTCCGCCCCGGCTACCGCCTGCGTCGGTTGCGGTTTGTAAACCTTCCGCCAAAGTGTATGATCCGCATTCACTCTATCGATGGTGACCTGATCCGTGAGATAGCCCATGACATGGACCCGTCCGACCCAAACCACGGGTATGACGAGTGGGACCTGATCAGTCGCAACACCCAGGAGATTGTCAGCGGGCTGTATTATTGGACGGTTGAGGATGTATCAACGGGCAAAGTCCAGATGGGCAAGCTGGCGGTTATACTCTGATTCTCCGATTGGGTCGCCCACGGCTTGCCGTGGGAGCCACAAGAGTTAGCTGCCGTTTCACTAATAACCACCGCAAGCGGTGGGCGACAAACGCAAACAATCAGCCCTCGACTGAGCTCAGGGTGGCTTGATTCTATTCACCTGCTTAGCCAACCCTGCACGCCAACAGCCCTGTTAGGAAATAGAATGCATATGTTCAAAAAGTGAACAATTTCACTAATCATTTTCGGACGACCATGCATCCCTATATTACAAAGCATCTTAGTGTCTATCATTCAATGTCCAGATGAAAACAACAGCCAGAAACCTTGTATTGCAGACCCTTTACCGCCCGGCACAGTCTATGCTCAATGATATTCTGATGAAATAGTTACCTCAAAGTCCGGGCAGATGTCCGACTGGCCAACTCTTCGGTCAGAACAAACAGGAGGAGTTTGTGGATGCATTGGTGTGCGGCTGTTCTCAGTGAGTTGTCACGCCGAGGATGCATCCTTCATAATTTTTATAAGTGACAACCTCTTTTAGAGGTTGACAAAATCAGACCTTAGCTATATATTCGATGCGGATGATAGGTGAGTCTTTCACGGAAAATGACTCGAATAGAGTCAATTGTCAGAGTAATAGCTTTTCAAGTACTTCGTACTTACGGTGGCTGTGGGGGCCACGTAAGGAACTACTAACTAGTTACTTATTATAGGCTAATACTGACGACCTTTACTTCAACATCGAAACTGAAGACGACTGCTTGTGCCCTTTCTTTGTTTTCTCAAGGCTCGGCAGTAATGGTTACAGTTGCCTGCAAAAACCAACTTTGGGAATGCACTTATTGAAACTTAGCTAAGGACTGAAATAGGAAAGAATTTATCTCAGCGCCTTGCCTAAGGAGGATTGTATGGCTTTAACCGAGAGGTTCCCCCGGGTACCGATTCTTGTCGCGACCCTGTTGATTTGCTTGATTTCTCTGTCTGCTGCACCTGATGCTCAGGCTCAGTTTCCTTTTGATATTGTTCTCACCGTTGGTGATACAACCGCGATACCGAACGAAGTCAACACCGTTATCTCGGTTTATCTTGATAATTTCAATGATACCCTGGCCGGCTTCAAGGTTTGGATTCAGCTGGATCGCCCTGACTTGATCAAATTTCAGACCAGCAGCGGTACCGCCACCGATACCACCTACTGGATTTGTAATGCCGACAGCATGGGCGTTTGCCTTGATTCTACACTAACCACGCCCATCGGCGCCTGGGATTTCTTCCATATTACCACCACTGTTATTGAGATCGGTAATCATGATGTCTCCGGAACCCTTATTGAGAATTGGGAATTTGTCGATTCCCGTTCTTTGTCCGGACTCGGCTTTGACATTGCGGTCTCAGCTTTTGCAAATATGCCAGCTCCCCCCGAGACACCCGGGATTCCACCACAGCAGGGGGGGTTGCTGGTTAAAGTTCTGGCGGACGTCTTTGATGTGCCGGATGAGCAATTGGAGCGTACCGTCAATCTCATTGTACAGCACGACTTTATAGACAACATCAACTTTTCAAGACCCGATGGCTCCTCGATTGGAATCCTGTACGAGCCGTATATGGATACTACCTGCTGGGTCTGTATGGCCTGGTGTGGGCAGGAATGCTGCGATCTCCAGAAGCAGTCATTGCCTCCCGGGGGGGATTATGCCAACTGTGACTCGCTGGCTATCAGGCCGGATTCCTCGGCCTATCTTGATACTTCTCGGGTAATTCTCAATGATGGTTCGCTGACCGTTCTGGTTCCCGATCCCTACATTTGTGGTGATGTTAACTGCGATGGAGGTCATCTGGCCGACATTTCAGACCTCACCTATATGGTTGAGTTCCTGTTCGGTGGTGGACCCGCTCCCTGTGACCCAATTGAGCGGGGTGATCTCAATTGCTCCGGTGGGGGTACGCCCGTTGATATATCTGATTTGACTTACATGGTAGACTATCTCTTTGGTGGCGGACCCGCCCCTTGCGAGGTCTGCCCATAAATGAGGACAAGAACAATTTCAGTGTGTGAAAGCACCTTGTTAAGATTTTTTAAACAAAAACCCTTTAATCGTGGGAAGGAGGACTTCTAAAAGAGGTATTTTTATGAAACACGCTCAAAAGAAAGGAAGTCTGGCTCAAGCATTGAACCATATTGGAGAACCAAAGACTGGGTGGCTCTCGTCTGAGGTTTCATTTGATTCATGGTCCTTGAGGGGGATCGCAATGCATAGGTCAGGTTTACAACTCGAAACATATTCTTACGAAGAATGTAGGAGACAATAATGAAACGTATAGCGTTTTTCCTAACATCTTTGTTGATTCTTTCCTTTGGGCTCGCCAACGCGCAGTCATCGATTTCACTCGATGCTGTAACCGCTGGTGCCTATCCTGGCGATGCTACAAAGCTGGATTGCAACGGTGGTGTTGCTACGTTTGAAATGCTGTTTGACAACCAGTCGGGCGGATTTGCTACTGGTACTACCAATGGTTTCCGCGTTATTGGCCCGAATGTCGACGCTTCCGGATCCATGTGGAACCCGGCCATCGACTGGGGTACTCTGTACTGGGATGGTGGCTTGTTCTTTAACTACTTCCCAGGTATTGGTGAAGACACCATTGGTTTTGGTAATTTCAAGATCTTTGGCACCGGTTACCCGAGCGGAAGTTCTGACATTGCCTT
>JARGFS010000170.1 GCA_029211095.1 bacterium
GACACACTACTATCGCAGATCGTACAAATGGTAGCAGATGCGCAACGAAGCAGAGCTCCGATTCAAAAGATGACCGATAAAGTTGCATCCTATTTTGTTCCAGCTGTAATCGGAATAGCTGTTATTACATTCTTCTTGTGGGCAATCCTTGGACCTGATCCAGCATTTACATACGCACTTATTAATTCCGTCGCCGTACTGATTATTGCTTGTCCCTGTGCTCTGGGGCTGGCTACGCCAATGTCGATCATGGTTGCAACCGGCAAAGGTGCAACTGTCGGTGTCTTGTTCAAGAACGCAGAGGCTATAGAAGTATTAAGGAAAGTGGATACGCTGGTAGTTGACAAGACCGGTACTCTTACTTTGGGCAAGCCTAAATTGGTGTCTATCCATCCAGAACATCCTTGGGACGAGAGCAGCTTATTGGCGATAGCAGCTGGTCTCGAACGCAGCAGTGAGCATCCACTGGCTGCGGCAATAGTCGAAGGATCCCTTACCCGCAATCTGACGCCCGCTACAGTCGACAACTTTGAATCAATAACCGGAAAAGGCGTTGTTGGAATCTCAAATGATCGTCAGGTTGCGTTGGGAAATCGTGCTTTAATGGACCAGTTAGGCATCGGTGTTGAATCCTTGGCTGGCAAAGCTGAGGAGATGCGTCGAGAGGGACAAACAGCAATGTTTGTTTCAGTAGCAGGAGAATCTGCTGGGATATTGGGAGTCGCAGATCCAATCAAGGAAACTACGCCTGAGGCAATTAGTCAGCTTCACGAAGAGGGAATCTCGATCGTTATGCTTACTGGCGATAGTGAGACAACTGCAAAAGCTGTGGCTGAAAGACTTGGGATTGATGAAGTGATAGCTGAAGTGCTTCCGCATCAGAAAGCCGAAGCCATTAAACATCTTCAGGAACGTGGCAAATTCGTCGCAATGGCTGGGGACGGCATCAATGACGCTCCGGCTCTGGCCCAAGCTCAAGTAGGCATAGCTATGGGTACAGGCACCGATGTAGCCATGGAGAGCGCCGGAGTTACTCTTGTAAAAGGGGACTTACGCGGAATCGTACGTGCCCGTAGGCTAAGTCGTGCGACGATTCTAAACATAAAGCAGAATCTATTCCTGGCTTTTGCATACAATTCGGCCGGAGTGCCAATCGCAGCGGGTCTTCTGTATCCGTTTTTCGGAATTCTGCTTAGTCCTATGGTTGCTGCAGCCGCCATGAGTTTTAGTTCCGTGTCGGTAATAGCCAATGCCCTGAGATTAAAAAGAACAGATGTGTGAGAGAACACACAAAGGTCACCTCACAATTCAATATTCGGCTGGGTGGCCCACCTTTCAGGTGGGTCTCTCTGCTCTCGATTCCATTCTTCACCACTCGACAGTTGCTCGGAAGGGAAACCAGCCTCTCCTTAATGATCTTACTCGCCGACTTTGACTTTAATTCACCGATTACTTTGCCAAGTGTGGTGCCATCCTGAGGTTGGAGCGCCAGATGCACATGCTCCGGTATAACAACATAGCCAAGGAGTTACATCCCATATTCTTCCTTGATTTCAGACAGGGAGTCAAGAAAAGCATGATTGACTTTGTCATTGGTCAAGAGCTTATGTCGACGATAACAGCAGAAAGTAAGGAATCTAGCTGTATTCAGGTGATCGAAATGTCTCAGTTTGGGCACGATTAAAGCATACTATACTGTCAATTACAGTTCAAGATGGAAACCTAAAACTTTCTTTAATGCTGACTGGGAAAGACGGGAACCCACCTGGAAGGCCTGTCGATAAACCCTGATTTGTGTTATGGCTGGTCTTGATCCGCTCCAAGCGGATTGTGACCTGCCATATAATTCGTTGTCCTGCGTCGGGTCACACGATCAACTGAAGTTGACCGCAAGACCCAACGCAACGAATGACTACTTTATCAACAAGCCGTGGAAGGTGGGCCACCCGGCGGACCATGCCGTTGATTCTGCCGTAGATTTTCAAAAAATTCAGACTATTCGGACTAAATACAGTTGGTCCTAACCCCGTGGTCTGGTTGACAAAACGGTCCTTCTACGTTAGTTTGTGGGAAATCAAAGTTGTCTCGCATTGGGGAGGTCAAGCGATAGATATGACTCGCAGCAATCTTTGCTATTTCAGTTTTAGCCTCTGTTCACTCATACCAAATGGCCAGCAGTGCTGTCATATTTCTGTAACAAATCAGCTTCGCGGCGAGGTCCGGCCCTGGTGAACATAATAAAAGCAAAAGGGCTAAGCCGATTGTCTGTTTTTGGGTTGCTGCTGATTTGCACCTTCGCCCTCGGGGCCAACGCGGCCGGTCTTGATAATAGCGCCCAGTCAATATCGGACTCATTATATGTTCTGCCCGGAGTGGTAGTGACGGCAACGAGGGGAGCGGTGTCAAAGTTTGATGTTCCGCAGGCGGTAGATCAGATCACAAGAGAACAGATGGCTGACAGGGTTTGGCCGGAGTCGTTTGTCCGTTTGTTGGAGACTGTCCCCGGCGTAATGGTTCAGAAGACCGGGCGCGGACAGGGTTCTCCCTATATTCGTGGCCTTACCGGTTTTCGGACGCTGCTCCTAATCGATGGAATCAGGCTCAACAACTCGGTCTTTCGGGACGGACCTAATCAATACGCGGCAACAATTGACTATCTCGGTCTTTCCAGCGTGGAAGTTACCCGGGGACCGGCTTCCGTACTGTACGGAACCGATGCCGCCGGGGGGACGGTTCAGGCGATCGCATCCGGCCCGATTGCGCCGCGTGCCGGGAGCTCCTGGTACAGTCGCGTTTTCTATCGATTTGCCAGCGCTGAGCAATCCCACATAACGAGACTTGAGACTTCGTCCGACCTGACCCGGAAGTTCAACCTGACACTTGGGCTGTCGGGCAAGAATTTTGGCGATATCCGGGCCGGAGGAAGCACCGGAATTCAGGAGCGGACCGGCTACGATGAGATTGACTATGATGGGAAGCTGTCGCTTAAACTGTCGGACCGGTCCGGGATTACGTTTGGGCTGCAATCGGTCAGCCAGGAAGACGTGTGGCGCACACACAAGACTATTTATGGAATCTCATGGGAAGGGACGGAGATTGGGTCCGACTCGCTCTATCTCTATGATCAGCGGCGACTGCTTGGCTATCTAAAATACAGCAGGGTGCATCCCGAGGGGATGCATCCCGAGGGGAGTCTGAAAGAGACTAACGTCGCTGTTTCGTATCATGTTCAGGAAGAGGATAACGAGCGGACCAGAAGCAGCGGCAAGAAATATGTTCAGGGGTTTGAAGTCTCAACGGTGGGGATACAGTCGCAGTTCACTTTCGCCTCTCCGTTGGGGGAGATAAGGACCGGAGTTGATTTCTATCATGATGGAGTCCAGTCATACAAAAGGTCATCTTCCGGAAGCAGCGCCCCGTATGTGGAGGAAATCCAGGGACCGGTAGCCGATGATGCCGCTTATATAACGGGGGATATCTACCTGCAGTGTAAGTCCCAGGTCGCGGACAGGGTCGTGCTCTACTCCGCTCTTCGGGAAAGCAACAGCTGGGTGGATGTTGATAAATTCTATGATGTCAACAGCGGGGCGGTTCAGAAGCTGGAGCGCAGGTGGCGCAAGTTAGCCGGAAGTGCCAGATTGGCGCTATCAATCGGCTCGTCCCGGACGACCAAACTATATGGTGGCGTCTCACAGGGTTTTCGGGTGCCAAATCTGTCAGATCTAACGAGGATGGATGCGGCCCGGTCCAACGAGGTTGAGGTTCCGGTCAGGAATCTCGATCCTGAAGAATTCATAAGTTTCGAGTTGGGGATCAAACGGGAGAGTGACAGGATTGGGTTTGAAGTTGCAGCCTTCTATTCCAAATTGGATGAGATAATCGTTCGAGTGCCGACCGGGACGCAGTTGGATGGAGAGTGGGTGGTGACCAAAAAGAATAGCAGTGACGGATATATCACTGGACTGGAAGTATCCGCACACGCTGACGTTACGGACTTTCTGCTGGTCTCAACGGCGGTAACAATTACCGAGGGAAAGTTGGACAGTTATGGGGCGCTCAACATTCCGGTTCGTGAACCGCTGGATCGGTTGGCTCCTGCCAGCGGTCTGGTTGAATTCCTTTTGGGAAGTTCTAAGTCTGATTGGCGAGGATTTGCCAAACTTGAGTTCTCTGACCGACAGGACAAATTGTCTTCGCGGGATGCCACCGATATTCAGCGAATTCCCCCCGGGGGAACCCCCGGTTATGCCGTTGTTTCGACCGGGCTTTCCCTTGTGGTCAACAGGGGCACCCGGTTAAGTCTGGCTGTGGAGAATCTCTTTGACCATGATTACCGGGTGCATGGTTCGGGCTACAACGAAGTGGGAAGAAATCTCGTTCTCAGTATCGACTTGCGACCCTGAGATAATCTACATCAGAGAGACCGCCACCGACAACATGAAATTCCGCCCGGCCGCCGGGTAATAACGAGCCTGACCTACGAGCGGGTCCATGTAGCCACTTAGTTCGTACTCTTTGTCCAGGAGGTTGTTGATGGTCAGGTAAAGCGAAGCCCTCTGGTAATTTGCCCGACCTGAAAGGGTCAGAGCAAACCAGTTGTCCAAGGGCGTCTTGTTTTCCTGGTCCGCCCAGATATCAGACAGGCCGTTGCCGCTCAAGTTCAGTTCCAGAACAGATTTGTGTCTCCAACCAAGAGAGGCGGAGTAGGTCACTTTGGGTACGCCATTCAACTGGTTGCCTTCGTAGTCCCCATCTTCAAAAGTGGCCTCATTGTAGTTCAGGTCAAAACCAGCTTTCAGATTGTTGGGCAATTCTCGGGACAGAGAGAGTTCCGCCCCCGAGTGTCTTGACTTGCCGATATTCTGATATGAAAAGGTGGCATTGACAAAGTCGATTTCGTTCTTGAGATAATAACTGTAGATCGTGATGTTTCCATCTATCCCACTCGCACCTGAGAATTTGGTCCCAATCTCAAGATTGGTTCCGGTCATCGGTTCGAGAGTCGCGTTGGAGATGTCTACCCAGTCAATCGGAATCATAGGGTCGATGTTTCTGATCGGGGCGGCATCGTAGAGGTGGACCAGGGTGGGAGCCTTGAAAGTTCTGGCGGCCGAAGCATAGATTGTGAAATGTTCGTTGGGCATATAGCCGACTGAAAAACGGGGATAAAGGGAGCTATTGTCAGTGTTGATTTCATCATCAACTTCCTGTGCGTTTACAACCGTTGGCTTGTGGTTGTTGCTGAGATTCTCCAGCCGCGCTCCGAAAGAGAGATAAAACTCAGGGAGAGGATAGTAGATCCCCTGGGTGTAAGCTGACACAAAGGTCCGGTCGGCTTCGCCTTCTTTTGCAAGGATGTCGGATGCTGATTCGGTGTAGGA
>JARGFS010000171.1 GCA_029211095.1 bacterium
CCAAAGAGAGTCTCGGCTTCCGCCCGTAACTCGGGAGGGTGCAAATCCAAAACCGGCTTACCAACCAACTCCGATAGTTTATATTCCAATATCTCACAGGCAGTTCTGTTGGCATGAAGTATCCTGCCATCGGCATTGACTATCGTCAGAAGGTCCCGACTCAATTCAAAGAAAGACTCAAAATCTTCCGGGGTAGAATGGGGCCCAAAGTCCGAAGATCGAGGTTTCCTCTCCGTTCTCGGAACAGAATTTGAGCTATGCCGACTGAACTTAGCCATCAGTCCTGATTTTGTTTTCTTATCATTACGCACAGAATTGCCCTGTCTCGGCTGATCTCTTGAGCAAGTCGGACCAGAATATTCCTCATTATAGTTCCTGCTCTATTCTAAACTATCAAAATCGATTTTTCCAGATAAAATCGAGGCCGAAGAACGTGGAAAAAAGGGTGGGTAAACAACGAATGAGCCTGACCGAGCCCCAACCCGAAAGCCGTATTGGCCTCTCCGGCTGAAAACTTCAATCTAAGTCTGATATTGCCGACATTTATGCCTGAAAATCGGTAGACGTTTTGAGAGCCGGACTATAAACTACAGCTATGCCGCTTCTACCAGAAAAGACAATGATTCAAGCGATGACTCGCAATGACTCAAAGTTCGATGGAAAGTTCTATGTCGGGGTGCTCTCCACCCGGATATATTGCCTTCCCTCCTGCACCGCAAGACTCCCGCTGCTGAAGAATGTAACATTTTTTCCCAGCAGAGAGGAGGCGGTCGCGGCCGGACTGAGGGGGTGCAAGCGTTGTCGATCTGAGCAATTCCCGGATCGTTTTCCAGCCTGGCTGCATGCAGTACTCAAGTACATGCGGCAAAACCGGAGCGAGAAACTGAACGAATCAAAACTGGCTCTAATGACCGGAGTGGAAATCTCGACTGTGCGAAGGTACTTCAATAAGCATTTGCAGACGACTCCGCTGGCTTTCCACCGGACTCTTCGGCTGAAACAGGCCCGTCAATTGATTGAGTCCGGCTATGACTATCTGCAGGCGGCGTTTGAGTGCGGATGGGAATCTTCAAGCGGCTTTAGAGAAGCGTTCAAGCAAGAGTTTGGAAAAACTCCGGGGAGTTATTATGAGCAGCAATAAAATAGCATACACCAACATCAGCAGTCCGCTCGGGGAGATGATTGGAGGAGCAACTCCGAATGGAGTCTGTTTCCTGGAGTGGCAGGATCGGGGCTCGGTACCGGTAATACTCCAAAGAGTCGAGAAGCGATATAAGTGCGAACTGTTTGAAAGCGACGTTGATCTCTATTTGATCAGGCTTCAAAAGGAGCTGGATGCCTATTTTGCCGGGGAGCTACACCAGTTCGAGGTTGCCAGAGATACAACCGGCACTCCCTTTGAACGGGAGGTCTGGAAAAACCTGGTCGAGATTCCGTACGGAGAGACCCGGTCTTATTCTCAACTGGCGGCGTGCGTGGGCAGGCCGAAAGGAATGCGAGCAGTAGGGCGGGCCAACGGCGCCAACTACCTCTCTATCCTGATCCCGTGCCATCGCGTTGTGGAAGCATCCGGAGGGCTGGGCGGATACGGCGGGAAAATTTGGCGCAAAAGAAAATTGCTGGAGCTTGAAAGCGGTATCAAACCGATTGTGGCAGATTAGCCCCTCCGGAATGGACTGGCTGAATTGAGTTAGTCGGCTCCGTTTTACCCCATTTGAGCATCTCGTTCAAGACAGCATCATGCCTGACACTATCGGCCATGATTGTTTCCAACGGGTATCCCTTGACATCACTCAAGTATTCAACCAGCAAGCCAGCTTCATAGTGGATGCGGCCCCAGCGGAAATAAAATCCACAAGACAATGTTATGATTAAAGGGTGTCATCAGGCATTGCGATTGTCTCTATGGATACGCGCCAAAGCATGTCAGGGATCGCGCGGTTGCCAAAGACCTCATGCAGAGGAGACCGTTCTGGCTGGTTCTAACTCACCCTATTAGCCAGCCGATCCCGAATCGGTACCAGAACAGGGAAACGGGTTACCTGCCCGCTTACAGAAAGCTATCCGACAAACAGCAGAATTACAGAGATCAACATTACTGATCGCATAGCAACTTCCTTTTCCATTTGTTACGATTCCAACCCTCCAAACAGTGCAGGGAAAATCGAACCACCGACAACAAGTTCTTCCGCTTCAACAATCACGCTCCCAAGCAAGCTCTTTTGTGACAACAAATTAAATGCCAAAAACGGTTGTCTGTGGATGAATTCCTAAGATAATTTGCTCCAGAAGAAGAGCTCCCATTCCGACAATTGAATCATAGGAATTAATATTTGTTCAACGGTTCATTTCTCCGGGAGATATGTATGCGTAGATTAGTTGCCCTGACAATTGTAACCCTGTCAGTTCTGTCAACCAGTATTGTGGCCTCTTCCGAACAACAGACGCAGTTCTATATGAACTTGGGGGAATACTACAATATCGAAAGCGACGCCGTGCTCTGCGCAGTTGAACAGGGCCTTGAAGATGATGATCTGGCCGTAGTTTTCAAAATTGCCGCCGAAACCAACGTAGACTACAGAGAAGTGGTCGACAAACGGCTAAGTGGTACTAATTGGGCCAATATTGCTGCAGACTACGGGCTCAATGCTCGCAACTTTTATATTGAGATTTCCGGAAAAATTGAAAGCCAGCACTATGTCCCAATCTTTGCCAAATATAGAGTGACACCAGCCGCACAGTGGGAAATGATCAAACTTACCGATAGTGACGTCCGCTCACTGGTGAACCTGGAGTTTATCTTCAATCACCATGACTACTCACCATACCAGGTTATGGCCATGAAAGATTATGGTAAAGAGTTTGTTCGGATTAATTACCAGGTCGAAATTGCCAGGGCCGACATGATCAAAAGAGATCTTGCGCAGAAAAAACAGGAAGATCAGGTTGAGAAGAACTAGGATTATTTGATCCGTTGTAAGCCGGACCAACGCCTCTTGGGGCGAAGTCCAGTCGAATATCAAAAATTCATCAATACCGACTATTTAAATAAAAATCGGGAAAGCTATCCCTCCTCTTATTGCTATTCTAGGGCTTTCAATCTCCGCTCAGCCAGCCAGCAATACAGTGTGGGAACCGTAAATACGGTCACGAGTAGCCACCGTCATCAGAGCCGGACGAATGCGCCGCTTCCCCGCCCTGACTGTAGCTTCGCGAATTTCCATAACTGTCGATGGCTTCTCTTTATCAAACAGCTGCTTGAGATAGGTTGAGATAATCACACCATCATCGGTGGCAATCCCAAACAGAGCCAAATCCGACCCACACCGCGACCGATAGATTGTAAGCCTTTATCTGGAATATTACACGAAGGTCCATCCCCAGGATAGAAAAATTCAACAGCCAATCCTGACCGTACAACCAGAGCATCAGGCACCCGCCCGACCAAGCGACAAATATTCCGGAGAAAACCAACAGGGTAGTAGAAACCTGTTTGAACTGAAAATAGAGAATCAGAAAGATGATTATCAAGGCCAGCGGGAGGACAACGGCCAGCCGTTTTTCAGACCGAATCTGGTTTTCATAGCTTCCCGCAAACGTATAACTCACTCCGGCGGGGATGACAAACTCCCCGCCCGCTATTTTGTCGGCCAGATAGCTCTTTGCCTGTTCAACCACATCGACTTCCGCATACCCCGGCTTCTTGTCCAGAATTAAATAGCCAACCAGAAATGTATCTTCGGACTTGATTACCATAGGGCCGCGTACAAAATTGATCTGGACAATCTCTATCAATGGTATCTGCGCGCCACCCGGTGTGGAGACAAGAATCCGTTCCAGATCCTCAATGCTGTTGCACAGTTCCCGCTGGTAGCGCACCCTGACCGAGTACCGTTCGCGTCCCTCTACCGTAGTTGTCGATTGCTTGCCGCCAATGGCAACTTCGATAACGTCCTGAACCTGCCTGACTGTGATTCCAAAGCGAGTGACTGCTTCCCGGATAGAATTACGGGGCGGCCCGGATCGGCTGCCTCACAGACTGGTCTGGGTTCTATAATCGCTTTACCTACAACAAATTATGCCGGCAATATAACGTGACAAGATTTAGGTGGCCAGAACAGGTCGTAAAAAACCGAATCGTTGACAATTAGCTACGAAGTTGCGCCCAAAGGTAGTGGAGTCGTAGATTCTGGAAGGACCTTTTCAATCTCTTCAAACAGATGGTCAAGATCGTTCAGGAACCGCTCCCGGCTCTCCTGGCTCAGCTGTTCGGACATTTCACGGTAGTATTCAATGGCGGAATTCAGGTTCTGCTTGAAATCAAAAAAGAACTTGTTGGTTTTGTCCAGAAGTCCCTCGGATGCTTTCTGGAGTTCTTTCCGGAAATAGTCCACGTAGATTGAGAGCTCTTTGACAAACATGTGCGGTCGTTCAGAATCTGTCAGCAGTGAAATTCGGCCATAAATGTGACCAACCATCTCTTCCAACGAAGCTATTTTGGAGAAGTTGGTAATATTGGGACCACAGCAGACAGAAGTGCGAGCATCTTTATCAATGCCTTGTTTGAGGGTGGCACCTCCGGCCAGATCATGACAGATGCAGGTCTTGGCCATGACCATTTCCTTCCGCCGCTCAACCTGGCTGGCTGGCATCTCTGCTGTCGCCAATTCCTTCAATTTCCGTTTCTGGTAGACTCGCGAAGCATGACAGATAGGGACTTTTGTAAACTCAGTATTAGAGACCAAGTATCCCTTGGGACAGGGACTGCCCGGCTTATCCGCTTCAATTCGCTTAAGGTGCGTGATTTCGCTGGCCGAGTTGCGCAGACTCCAGAATGGTATACCCAGCGGCGATCTTTCGCTCAAGTAGACATCGCTGTCGCTGGCGTCAGATAACCTCTTGAGATGTGCCTCATCAACATTGGTTACTTCCGGCACCAGCAGGAAAGGCGTTCCCCATCCGGTGCCATCAACGCCGTAATGATCCAACAGGAATTTGTCTTCTTCGGCGGTGCCAATCCCCCCCTGGACGGTAATGCTAACTTTGTGCGGCGTATCTACTGCCGGACGGTCCTTATGGGCAAGGGCTTTGTTATAGGCTTCGTGGAGGTCCTCAACCATCTCCTCTTTTCTGACACAGAACTCTCTCAGGATAGGTCCCATCAGAAAACCCTCGGTAGCGAACGCATGCCCCCCACAGTTGAGTCCGGATTCGATACGAAATTCGGAGACCCAGAGCCCTTTCCGGGCCAAAAATTTCCCCTGGATCATAGCCGAGCGGAAGTCGCTGACTTTAAGGACTATTTTTTTTCTGAGCTGACCGGTTCCGTCCGGAAAAAAGTCTTCAAAATTCGCCAGGTAGCCGTAAAGACGACGATT
>JARGFS010000172.1 GCA_029211095.1 bacterium
TTGCCCGAACCAACTTCCGACAAAGTTGTTATGACCTATATGAGAGCTATTTGTCGGGCCATCATACCGCTGTTCTTCCTGTCCCTGCCGGTGCAGGCCGCCGATATGGTTTATCCCGTTTCCAGCCAGGCGACAGTCGACTATTCTCTCTCCAACCAGACACCGGCCGCAGGAGAGTTGATCACGATAACCCGAATATTGAAAAACAACGAGAGCTTTCCCCTGACCGGAATCTATTTTTCAGAGAATCTCCCCCCGGATATCGTAATTGAGAGTTATTCTCTTACGGTCAATGGGACTGCCGGGAGCGCTGAATTCATGGGACCGTTTGCCGATGAAATAGAAGTTGGTTATCAGTGCTATCGCTGGCTGGTTGACTCACCTGATCCGCTCAGCCCCTTTCAGGTGACTCTGAATCCGGGCGACTCGGTGGTGCTGGCCACCACCGTAACCTGTTCAACCGAAGGTGACTATCAACTCCCTTTCCACACCGTCTCATTTTATGGCAATGGCGAAGGCTGTTTTGCCACCGCCTCGCCGCAAACAGTATCGGTGGGACCTCCCCCGGATACAATTCCGCCGTCCGCGATCACTGATCTGTCCGTGGAATAGAATCTTCTTCAGGCGACAATCTCAACCAGTTCCAGCTCAAATATCAGCACTTCTCCGGCCAGCGGATGGTTGGCATCAAGGCGCACATGTTCTTCGTTGAGATCGACTATTTTTACCGCCACCGAAGAGCCATCCGGCTGCTTCAATTCCAATTCCTGGCCCACTTCCGGCTTTATATTCTCCGGGAACTCCTTGATCGGAACATCCATGATGAAGTCCTCACGGCGTTGACCGTAGGCATCATCCGGCTCAATAGTGATTGACTTCTTGTCCCCGACCGACATCTCCATCAGCCCCTCATCGAACCCCTTGATTACCTGACCGGAACCAACCTGGAATTCGAGAGGCTCTCTTCCGACGGAAGAATCAAACTGATCTCCGCTTTCAAGTTTGCCGGTATAATGAACTTTAACTTTGTCGCCGGATTTTACCTGAGCCACATTGCGCTCCTTTGTTCCAGAATTCCCGTTTCGTCTTAAGACAACTGGCTATCAAAGCACGATATTGTGGCCGCATGGGCAGCAGATCAGACAATTGCCAAAAGAGACACTCTCTATGCAACAGGGTCGTAAATTTCCAATCCTAATGCAACCTGATTCTCTTTTGCTGGTCAGATAATCGTGGATCAAGTAATTAGAAAGCGCTCAAAGGAAACTCTGAGTCCGATTGCCCGTAACTAATAATTGCCGGATATTATCACCGGCTAAAAATCCAGAAGAGGAATCTGATATGAAGATCAATGATTATTTGAACGGCGATGTCGTTGTTTTCGAGTTGTCCGGGAAGATGATCGGTGGCCCGGCCACAACATACCTCAGGGGTCGCGTACAGGAGTATCTGGCCCTGGGTAAGAACCGAATCGTTATGGACATGGCCGGCATTGACCGGGTCAATTCGGTCGGACTCGGGGTTCTGACAGCCACGAATCTCTCAGTCTCCAGTCAGGGTGGACAGCTGATGCTGGCCAATATCACCAATGTGGAATCACTTCTCACCATGACCCGCTTGATTAATGTCTTCACGCACTCTGACAGCCGGGTAGACGCCGTCAACAGACTGGCCGGTTTTCAACCTCCGATTGCCCCTATCTTATAGGAAGCGCGATTGGTTTCGCAGTAAATTAGATTATAGAAAAATTGGTTGTCCGCATGCGACTAAGGACACGGATAATCTTGTCCATTGATCCAAACAAAAGCAGAAGCATGCCTGCGGCCAGGATCAGTCCAGTTGAGTCTCCGAGAAAACCGAAAGACTCCCTGAGACTGGAGAGCGGCTCGGTTACGGCTGTATAGCCGTGCAGGAAACCGGACAGTGCCGTAGCCCAGAACTGGTCCCACCCGGCAAAATAGGCCCAAATCATAATCGACCCAATTGATGCCGCTACCGGCAATATCCAAGCAGCGAGACGACTCTGATCTGGTTCGGCCACCGGTCCGGTCTTTGGGGCAAAGGCTGCTTTTGTGACCTTAGCAGCAAAGTCTCCGGAAAGTTTGGTTGGAATTGGCCGCGAAACTTCCCCGGCGAGAAGTTGATACTGAAGATATGTTCTACGGCAGGACTGGCAGCTCTCCAAATGCTGCCCGGTCTCGTCAGCTTGCAGTTCTTCGGCTGAGTCCAGGTAGAGCTGAATCTGTTCATCACTTAAGTGGTCGTTCACAGGGATATATCCTCAATATTGTATTTCAAGAGTAGCTTGTCTTTCAGCATCTTTCTGGCCCGGAACAGGTGGCTTTTAACGGTTCCGGGCGGAAGCTGCATGATCGTTCCAATTTCATCATATTTCATATCTTCCAGATGGTACAAAACAAGTATCGTCCCGTACTTGACCGGGAGGCTGTCTATCTCCTGTCTAATGCGAGCACCAAGATCACTGGCCAGAGCACTCTCCTCCGGGCTGGAATGATCTGAGGCGACTGAGTCGATAGTCTGTTCCTCAGAGGTGATGTCATCATACAGGACTACCTTTTTCTTCTCCAAATAGTTCAAGCAGCTGTTATGCGCTATCCGCCCTATCCAGGTGGAGAGCTTGCTCTGTTGCTGAAAACCGCTCAAATTCTTGTACACTTTCAGAAAGACATCCTGACAAAGGTCCTCATGTTCGGCTTCCGGTACCATTTTGCTCACAATGTGGTAGACCAGCCGCTGGTACTTTTCGACCAGCAGACGAAACCCGGACTGGCTTCCATCAAGGACGCTGCTAATAAGCTTGCTATCTTCATCATTCATCCTGTCTACTAATATACGACCGGAAACTGTGCTGTAATGTTTCAAAAAAGATTATCTTGCCAACCTGCAACATATCCGGGGCCGACCGGTCAGATTGACAGTACCGGATAACAAAAAGTAGAAGGAGAAAAAGATGAACAATATTGAAGAAGTCCTGATCCCCATTGTGGTCTTCTCGACCATTTACTTCGTGGCCAAGCTGCTATCGGACAACCGCATACGGTCAAAACTTATTGATAAAGGTGAGATCAACGAGAACCTGAGGTATCTGTTTGCCGTCCAGACCGGCAAGGCCAAAGTCTATTCCAATCTCAAATGGGGCTTTGTCTTGCTCGGAATTGGTGTCGCCATGTTGCTCAAGCAGATTGCGCCGTTCTATATTACGGATGAATCAGTCTTTGGCTTGATGTTTATTTTCGCCGGGGTTGGATTTTTGGTCTACTACTTCATTTCCAAAGATCAATTCACCAACGGCGACCAGAGACCGCCGACAGTCTGATTGTTTCTATCGCAGTCATGCGATCCTGTCAGGGCCGGAGATTATCTTCGGTCCTATTTTTATCCTGATTGATCTGTATTTTCTCCACTTTTTGTGTTACTTTCGAGTAAACAAGAAATGCCACTCATATAGTTGAGGATGATACGGATGCAGATTAGACGTAGATTGACTTCGGCGATTATCTTATCAACCCTGATATTCCTGGTTCCGGGTTCCGCTGTCACCGCCGAGGGCTCCCTTGATAAGCCCACACTGGAGCAATTCCAGCAGGACTATGAGAAATTGGGCGACCAGCAAGCGATCATAAATTCCGTCACCAACAACAGCCTGAAATCATTGTCACTCAATCGAACCCGCCTGGCTGGCCATGACCAGCTGCTTTCGGTAAAACTTGATGGGAGCAGCATTGTAAATCAGAAAGGGTCCGGACGCTGCTGGATGTTTGCCGGGGTCAATGTCTTTGCACCAAAGATACTGACCATACTGAAAACAGCAGAATTTGAAATCTCCGAGCCCTACCTGACTTTCTGGGATAAAATGGAAAAAGGGAATTATTTCCTTGAGGAAATCATTCGTACCCGGGATAGGAAATTGAGTGACCGGGAACTTGAAATCATAATTGACTCCCCCTTTGGCGATGGAGGCTGGTGGCATTACTTCACCGACCTGATCGACAAATATGGTATCGTGCCAATCTCGGCCATGCCGGAGACTAAACAGTCAACCAGCACGGGTATGGTCAATAAACTTGCCACTACCAAACTCAGAATCTTCGCAGCAGAATTAAGACAGATGCATAGCGAAAGTAAGAGCGAGAAAGAACTTCGTGATCGCAAGACGGAAATGATGAGCGAGATCTACCGTCTTCTGGTCTATACCTATGGCCCTCCCCCATCGGAGTTTCGATTCCGGTACGAGAGCACGGACTCAACTATTCAGCCGGAATTCAAAAACTACACTCCGGCCTCGTTCAGAGATGAAGCGTTAGGGGATGAGCGACCGGAATACGTGGCCATCATCAACAATCCAAGTCGTGACTATGACCGCCTCTATCAGCTTGAAGGAAGCCGTAATCTGGTTGAATATGAAGACCTCAAAGTGCTCAACCTGTCGATTGACCGAGTTAAGGAGTATTGCCTGAAATCTATTCTGGATTCACAGGCGGTCTGGTTTGCCTGCGATGTGGGCGAAGAAAACTACAGCGATTCCGGCATCTTTGCGGTCGGGATATATGATTACCAGCGCACGCTAAAAATGAATTTTGATATGTCCAAGAGGGATCGGTTGGCCTACAAAGAGGTCGACCCCAATCATGCTATGGTCCTGATGGGCGTAGACACTACCGACGCTGGCGCCCCACGAAAATGGCTGGTGGAAAACAGCTGGGGAACCAAGAAGGGGATTGACGGCTACTGGTACATGTACGACGATTGGTTTAACGAATATGTCCTGATGGCTATCGTTGACCGAAGGCTACTAAGCGATAAGGACTCAAAAATGTTCGATGGCGAAGCCGAACCGGTACCCATGTGGGACCCCTTTTTCCTCGCTCTTAGAAATCTCAAGTAGTCGGAGTACGAGCACCTCATGACGTTTCTTGAATTGCTTTCAGATATTGTAGGGGCATCAAATTGCTCCACCCACCCGGACCAACTTGGTGTTGTTGCAAAAGATGAGTCCACCCTTGCCCCGGTTATGCCACTGGCCGTTGTCTGGCCCGAGAACAGAGACCAGATCTGCAGGGTCGTTAAACTGTGTGCTGACAATAGGGTTCCGATAACCACACGCGGAGCCGGTTCCGCTCTGGAAGGAAGCACCATTCCGCTTGAGAATGGAATTGTCCTCGACTTGAGCAGGTTGACGGCTATTATCGAGTACTGGCCGGAGGATTTACAGGTTCAAGTTGAACCTGGTCTTATCTATGAT
>JARGFS010000173.1 GCA_029211095.1 bacterium
TCGCGTTGCGCTGCAGGTTTTCCAACCGGGGGCGGGTCAAGGGAGTACCGGCTGTCAGCTTGAGAAATTCCTCACGCGTCTGCATTTTCAGAACCAAACGGGCGTCGAGGAACTCCCCCACGCCGCGATCCGGCAAGAGCTCCCGATGAGAAGTCTCCACCGCCCGGCCATTGTGCGGGCAAACTTCCTGACAAATGTCGCACCCAAAGGCGCGGGCGCCCATGTTCCGGGAAAACTCGGTTGAGATATGAGATGGGCGCTCAATGGTCAGATAAGATATACACCTGCGGGAATCGACAACGCCATCGGAGACTATCGCGCCGGTCGGGCAGGCATCGATACAGCGGGTGCATTTTCCACAACGACCATGATTGACGGCAGTTGGATCATCCGGTTCCAATTCCAGAGTTGTCACAATTTCTGACAGAAAGAACCAGGAGCCAAACTTTCGATTGATAAGCATCGAGTTCTTGCCAATGAATCCGAGACCGGCCATAGCCCCGTAAGACCGTTCCAGAAAAGGGCCATAGTCCACCCACCACTTGTACCGCCGGGAGAGATCAGCTACCCTCCCCTGCCGGACCGCGATTTCTTCGTCCAGCTTATAAATCAAGCGCTCGGTCATCTTCTTGATAATTTTGTGGTAGTCTCTCCCCCGCGCATATCTTGATATTCGCCCGTGCCCTTCGGGAACCTCTTTGGTATCGGCCTGATAGTAATTGAGACCGAGCATGATAATCGATTTAACATTGGGCATCAATTGCGATGGGTCTACCCGCCGCGCCTGGTTTTTACCGAGCCAGTCCATTTCACCGTTGTGGCCTTCGCTCAGCCAGCCTGAAAACCGGGATGCGGCTTCTTCGATTCTGTCAGGCGAGGTAATCCCGCACAAATCAAAACCGGCATCAAAGGCGATCTGTTTGATTCGCTCAGAGTTCATGGCGATAATATACATCTTTTGTCTGCGATACCGTATCGAAACCGAACAAAAAGACATACAAAAGAGTAATATATATTAGCTGGGTAGTTTACCCCATTTCTTGCCCGAAGAACCATCGAATAGAGTCTTGAATCGTCATAACTACCTATATCGACAACATTTATTTGACCAGTAGGACCCTATCCGATTGACAATATCTTCATTCCTTTTTACTTTCTGATTCTAAAGTTATCAGATTTGGTGGTGATTGAAAGTGCTGAAAATAAGACCTGGCATTGTGAAAGAATTCTCAAGATATCAAAGAAGATTCTCTCCCGCTTCCACTCTGTCCAGAGCAATTAATAGCCTACAAATAAATGCAAGGAGCTTCAGATGAGTGACGGAAGCTTTATACTGGTCCGGTTCAAAGATCGGGAAAAATTATACGATGCGGTCAGCCAGTTGGAAGATAACAAGAAAGTCGATTCATGGAATGCGGTCGACGGCTATTTTGGGCTGGTCCTGACAACTAAAGACAGTTCCACCCCTGACTGGGTTAAGCAGCTTGATGGTTTTAGTGAGCTTGCATCCTGCGAAGTGATTCGTTCCGGCTCCGGCAAAGAGCAGCCAACCGACAGTGCGTACAGCTATCTCTTTGTTGAAACGGACGAGGAACATCGCTCGGAACTGTTTGAGACGATTAACGCCATGGATGAAACTTATCTATGCGCCGAGACCAAAGGTGACTTTGGTGTTGTGGCGGTAGTGGGCGGAGAAGATTTCTCCGCCATAGATCAGCATGTTCAAGATAAAGTCCATTCTCTAACCGGTCTGCTTCGGATGAAGACGGATCGGATTATCTATCTGGACAGGATATAGGAGCCTTTGTATGTCATCAGCGACCAAAGACAATTTCAAATCATTCAATATTGATCTGTGGAAGTACGACGGCCAAAAAGGAGCTCTGATTCCGCTCCTGCAGTCGGCCCAGGATACGTATGGCTATATTTCAGAAAAGGCGATTGACTATATCAGCCATGTAACCGGGATTGCTTCGGCAGACATTTACGGCGTCGTAACATTCTACGCCCAGTTCAGGACCAAGCCGCTGGGAAAGTACGTGGTCAAGGTTTGCAATGGTACCGCTTGCCATGTCAACGGCGCAAAAATGATCTCGGATACTATCATCGATGAACTGAATATTGACTATGAAGAGACATCGGAAGATCACAACTTCTCCATGCTCTCAGTGGCCTGCGTGGGCTGTTGCTCTCTGGCACCGGTAGTGGTTGTGAATGATGAGACATACGGCCGACTAACCGCCCCCAAGCTTCGTAAAATCCTGCGACAGTACAAGCAACGCGCCAAAAAGGAACAGCAAAGTTCAGAGGGGCAGGCATAAACTATGAAAACTGTAAAAGTTGGATTGGGGACCTGCGGCATCTCAGCCGGTGGCGAAAAAGTATACCAGGCCTTTCAGGATGAGTTAAAAGAACATCCGGATGCTTTTGTTCTCAAAGAGACCGGCTGTATTGGTATGTGCTACCGCGAAGTTCTGGTGGAAGTTTCCAATGGCAGCGGGACCGGTTATACCTACGGCGAAGTCACCCCGGATCGAGTCGGCCGCATTGTCGAGGATGACCTGCTTGGCCACCAAGCTATCGATGAGTGGATTGTTGGCGGAGATACCGAAGAAGGGTATTTTGAAAACCAGAAGAGAATCGTGCTGCGCAACTGCGGCGTGATTGACCCCGGTTCCATTGATGAATACATCGCCAGCGGCGGATATGAAGCGCTCAAGAAGACTCTAACCGAGATGACACCGGAAGATGTCATAACCGAAGTTGAGACTTCGGGTCTTCGTGGCCGCGGCGGTGGCGGGTTCCCGACCGGGACCAAATGGAAATTTACCCGTGGAGCCAAAGGGGACAAGAAATATATCATCTGCAATGCCGACGAAGGTGATCCCGGGGCGTTCATGGATCGCTCCATTCTTGAAGGGGACCCTTCGGCCGTTCTGGAAGGGATGGCTATTGCCGGTTATGCGGTTGGCGCCGACGAAGCTTACGTCTATTGCCGGGCCGAATACCCTAAGGCAATTGCACGTTTGAGACAGGCGATTGCCCAGGCCAAGAAGAAGGGATTTCTGGGTGATAAGATTTTCGGCTCAGATTTTAGTTTCAATATTAAGATCAAAGAAGGAGCAGGGGCTTTTGTCTGTGGTGAAGAGACGGCCCTGATTCATTCTATCGAAGGACTGCGCGGCATGCCCCGCTTCCGTCCCCCCTTCCCGGCCCAGTCCGGACTCTGGGGAAAGCCGACCAACATTAACAACGTGGAGACTTTCGCCAACGTACCCTGGATTATCCTCAACGGCGGCTCCGCCTATGCCGCCTTTGGTACGGAAAACTCCAAAGGGACCAAGGTCTTTGCGATGGCCGGTAAGATCAGACGATCCGGCCTGGTTGAGGTACCGATGGGAATCTCGATCAACGACATTATCTTTGATATCTGCGGCGGTATTATTGACGATAAGAGGTTCAAAGCGGTCCAGATGGGTGGCCCTTCCGGAGGTTGTATACCAGCCGAAATGTGTGACACCAAGATTGACTACCAGCAGATCAACAAGACTGGCGCAATCATGGGCTCCGGCGGACTGGTCGTCATGGACGAGACTACCTGCATGGTCGATGTAGCCAAGTTCTTCCTGACCTTCACTCAATCCGAATCATGCGGCAAGTGTACTTTCTGCCGTATCGGGACCAAGCGGATGCTTGAGATACTTGAACGCATTTGCGACGGCCAGGGGACAATGGAAGACCTGGCCAATCTGGAGGAACTGAGCAACCAGATTATTGAGGCGTCTCTGTGCGGACTGGGGCAGACTGCCCCCAACCCGGTACTTACAACTCTTAAGTACTTCCGTCATGAATATGAAGCTCACATCAAAGAAAAGAAGTGCCCGGCTCATGTCTGTCCGGCGCTCCTGACATATACCATCAACGATGATTGCACTGGCTGTACAGTCTGCGCCAAAGCATGCCCGACCGATGCCATAACCGGTGAAAAGAAGGAGCTGCACGTAGTGCATCAAGACAAATGCATTAAGTGTGGCAAGTGTTTCACCGTCTGTCGCTTCGATGCGGTCGTAAAGGATTGAGGTCAAAAATGGCAAACGATGTAAAACTAAAGATAAACGGTCAAGAGATTACCGCCTCACCTGAAAAGACTATTCTTCAGGTCTGTCGCGAACAGAATCTCGATGATATCCCCACTCTCTGCTACGATGACAAGCTGCCGCCATTTGGTTCCTGCTTCCTCTGTGTGGTGGAGATGGAAGGACAAAAAAAGCTGTTCCCATCCTGCTCGACAAAGGTTGGCGAAGATATGGACATCAAGACTCGCTCCGAGCGGGTCATGAGTTCTCGCAAGACCTGCCTGGAACTGCTTCTGTCCGATCACTACGCCGATTGCTTTGGACCCTGTCGCCTCTCTTGTCCGGCCGACGTTGACATTCAGGGTTATATGTCACTCGTGCACCTGGGGAAACCAAAAGAAGCGATTGCGCTGATCAAAGAGAAACTCCCCTTCCCATCGGTATGTGGTCGTGTTTGTACCCGCAAGTGCGAAGTCGGGTGTCGTCGCTCAATCACCGATGATCCGGTTGGTATCGACTTCCTCAAAAGGTACGCGGCCGACCAGGACATGATTGGAGACATGTGGCAACCGGAGTTGCAGCCTGACAACGGGCACCGGGTCGCGATTATCGGTGGTGGTCCGGCCGGACTCACGGCCGCTTACTACCTGGTCGTGAACGGCTATCGCCCCACCGTGTTTGAGGCTCTTCCCCACATGGGCGGCATGCTGCGCTATGGTATTCCCGAATACAGACTGCCAAAGGCAATCCTCGACAAAGAAATCAACTGGATTGCCGATTTGGGTGTCGAAGTCAAGACCAATACCGCTCTTGGCCGGGATATTACTATCGACTCTCTGTTTAGCGATGGTTTTGAGGCTGTCTTTGTCGGACTGGGCGCGCAGGTTGGAAAACCGATGCGGGTTGAAAACGAGGATGCCGAAGGCGTCCTGTCCGGAGTGGAATTCCTCAAACAGGTTGAGATGAAGACCAACCCCGATATCAAGGGACGCGTGGTTGTGGTCGGCGGCGGTAACACTGCTAT
>JARGFS010000174.1 GCA_029211095.1 bacterium
GAGAATGACTCCGGTGCCTTCCTGATCGATCCGACCGATTTCTTTGTGCAGGACGTAAACAATATTGGCTACTTCCTGGGTCAGCAAGCCCACACCGGACTCCGGTTTGACAAAGGGAACAGCTACTTCAGCAGCATCAAATCTTTCCCCCTCAACTCCGAGCTTGAGGTTCGGTCCCATTTCCAGACCAACAACCCGGTCGGGGCCATGTCGATGCAAAACCCTTACAGCATGTTTCATACCTACCACTTCTCTCTCTCGGTTATTCCTGAATCTGATTACACTCCTCGCATAGCCGATGACAGAGTGGGACATTTCCTTACCCTGTATCAGGACTATTCCAGCCTCGCGGACGATGATGCCTATGTCCGTTACGTTGAGCGCTGGAACCTGACAAAGAAAAACCCGGAAGCCAGAGTTTCCGAACCGGTGAAACCGATTGTTTACTACATTGACAACACTGTCCCTGAAGAATACCGTGATGCTGTGGCCGAAGGGATCGAGTTCTGGAACCAGTCGTTTGATGAACTCGGATTCAGAAATGCGGTGATCGCGAAGCAGATGCCGGACACAGCCGATTGGGATGCTGCCGATGTCCGTTACAATGTTGTCCAGTGGATCATCAATCCGGGCGCATCGTACGCAGTCGGACCAAGCCATTCCAATCCCTTTACAGGTGAAATCTACGACGCCGACATCAGAGTCTGTGTTGATTTTATCCGCTATATGTTTATGAACGCGGAAGACTTTATCGGTCCTGTCTCCCAGGACGGTATGTTGCTTGATACCGAAGATGATTTGAAAGAGATGCATGAGCATAATTCGCGCTTCTGCATGTATGGTACCGAAGCTGCAAAAGAGGCCGCCTTTGGCCTGGCTTATATCTCCTCCCTCGGCGACCTGGCCGACAAGGACAAATTGACCAAAGAATATATCCACGCCTACATAGTGGAGTTGGTGGCTCATGAGATCGGCCATACTCTGGGCTTGCGTCACAATTTCAAAGCTTCGACAATTTACACCCTGGACCAGATCAATGATCCTGCCTGGACGAGGAAGAACGGCACCATCGGATCCATCATGGACTATGCGGCCCCGAACATCGCTGGCAAAGGGAAAGAGCAGGGTGAATTCTACTGTTCCGTCCCCGGCCCCTACGATAAGTGGGTGATTGAATATTCATATTCTGACTTTGGCGACTCGACTACCGAGGCGGAACTTCCGCGCTTGAAAGAGATTGCGGACCGGTCTCCGGAGCATGGCCTCATTTATGCAACGGACGAAGACGCCTATGGCCCTGCGGTCGACCCCACCGCCAACCTGTTTGACCTGGGGGATGACCCCATCGCTTTCTGTGAACATAAGATCGGACTCACCAAAGAGCTCTGGAATAACGCCATCAAAGAGTTTGAAGAGCCGGGTGAACGTTACCAGAAGATTCGTACCGTTTTCGGCTACGGCTGGCGCTCTTATATTGAATCAGCCCGATTGGCCTCCAAGTACATCGGTGGAATTTACCATAGCCGCCACCATATTGGTGACCAGAACGGAGAAATCCCCTTCACACCGGTCCCTGCTGCGGAACAGCGTAGAGCCATGCAGTTCCTGGCCAAGAACATTTTTGCCGCCGATGCTTTCAGTTTCTCTCCCGACCTGCTGAACAAACTGCAGCCGGAGAGATTCCCCGGATTCAATTACGCCTTCTCTTCAGCACAGCTGGATTACCCTATCCACAACATGGTTCTATACGTTCAGAACAACGCTATCACGACCTTGTACAATACTCGTGTGCTGGCCCGCCTGCGCGACAATGAACTGCGCCTGAAACCGGGCGATGAAGGCTACACCATGACCGACATGTTCAACGATACTCGCCGCGCTATCTGGGGCGAGATTGTTGCCCCCAACAATGTCAACGCCTGGAGACGCCAGCTGCAGATGTCGCACCTGACCCGCCTCCTCTCAATCTTCCTCGGCAGCGCCGCCAACTATCCTTACGATGCGCGCGCGCTGGCCGGACATGATCTGGATGTCATTGAGGGAGCAATCACAAAGGGTATTGGTTCTTCGGCCCTCAATACGGTCACCAAGGCTCACTTCAAAGAAGTCTTGCGTCAGATTGAGGCGGCCAGGTCTGCCAATCGGGATTTCCTTGGAACTACCTTCTAAGAGAGATCAGTTTGTAAAAGTGTAATTATTAGGCGGGGACATTGTCCCCGCCTTCTTTATATGAAGGATACAGTCGATGAACCCTGAACTGCTCGATTTTTTGAACAGCCATGCCTCCTGCCGAAAATTCACCGACCGTGACATTTCAAGCGAACAGGAAGAGACCATTGTCAGAACCGCCCAACGATCCCCCACTTCGTCAAATCTTCAGGCATACTCTCTGGTTGGCATCCGGAATAAAGAGGCCAAAAACAATCTTGCCCGACTCTGCGGCAACCAGGATCATGTGGCCCAATCATCCCTGTTTATAGTTTTTTGCGCCGACCTCTTCCGACTGAGTGAGTTGAACAGACAACGAAGCTATAGTTTCTCCGGTGAGTGGACGGAGCTATTCATAGTAGCCACAGTTGACGCTGCGCTTGCGGCCGGTCGCGCTCTCATGGCAGCACAGGCTATGGATATGGGTGGTGTTATGGTTGGAGCCATCAGGAACCACCCGCAGGAGGTTTCTGACCTGCTGCACCTGCCGGAATTTGTCTACCCCGTCATGGGGATGTCGCTCGGTTTCCCGGCAAAAAGACCGGCAGTAAAACCGCGCCTGCCGCTTCCGGCTGTCTATTTTAGGGAACGGTACGATCCGGTCGCTTTCCAGGAGAGTATTAACGCCTATGATCGGACTATCGATGAGCTCGGTCATCTGAAGGGGCGGGAAGTCAGACCGGCCGACTTCCCGGACTTTAGCGGAACTTATAGCTGGTCAGAGCATACGGCTCGACGGATGTCAGGAACTGAGAGTTCCCCGTCGGTCAGAGCTCATATGCTGGAGTTTCTCAGGTCGAAAGGCTTCCTGCGGAAGTGATCACTCCGCTTCTTTGGCGGCGTAAAAGTATTTGATATAGTTCCAGGCGTCGGCGGCGGTGTCGGCATAGACAAAGAGGTTCAGGTCTTCTTCGTCGATAGTCCCTTCGTCCACCAGCTTCTCCAGGCTCATAACATTGCGCCAGTATTTCTCCCCAAAGAGCACGATTGGTATCGGAGGAGTTTTCTGAGTCTGTACCAGGGTTAAAGCTTCAAACAGCTCGTCCAACGTCCCGTATCCTCCAGGGAACGCGACCAGCGCTTTGGCGCGCATCAGAAAGTGCATCTTACGCAGGGCAAAGTAGTGAAACTGGATGCAAAGTTCCGGTGAGATATATGGATTTGGCGCTTGCTCCATGGGAAGAGTAATATTCAGCCCTATCGACTTGGCTCCAATGTCACTGGCTCCCCTGTTGGCCGCTTCCATGATTCCGGGCCCTCCGCCGGTGACAACAACCCACTGTCGATAATCAAAACTCTGTCCTTCAGCCGAGACCAAACGACCAAATTCTCTCGCTTCGTCATAATGATCTGACTTAGCCAAAATTGACTTTGCTATCCGGAGTTGCCTGCGAAGAGCCTTATCGTTGGGCTTCCGTTCTATCGAGCGCTTGAGGCGTTCGACTCGCTTCCGGGCCTCTTTGGGCTCTATGATTCTCGTTCCACCAAACACAACGATTGTGGATTCGATCTTGTGTCGCTGGAGGATCTGTTCCGGCTTGAGCAACTCCAGCTGCAGGCGGATCGGACGATTATAGTCTTCCTCAAGAAAATCGAGGTCCTTGTATGCAATCCTGTAGGCGGGAGATCGTTTCAAGAGTTCCAGCCTCTTCTCTTTGTCCTTGTTATTCCTGATCTTCTTAGCGCACATAAATTCGATTTCCTCTATAGTTCTGTCGTCTGACCCATATCCGGTACGAGGCAGTCCCATCCTTTTTCGGTCCTGATCTGCTCAGCCATCGCTTCGGCCCGAGACTCTTCCCCATGGACCACAAAGACCTGTCTTGGGTTCAACTGTTTTTGGCCCAGCCAGTGGAGTATTTCATATGAATCAGCGTGTGCGGATAGTCCCGGTTGGTGCACAACTCTCGCTTTTACCTCAATTGGAACCTTATGTATACGAACTCTCTTATCCCCATCGGAAATTCGCCTTCCAAGGGTCCCCTCGGCCATATATCCAACCAGGGCCAGAGTCGTGTTGGGGTCTGGAAGACGGTGGATCAAATGGTGCAAAATTCTCCCGCCGGACAGCATACCGGAGGCGGATATTATGATCCCCGGTCCCTGTAACTCATTCAGTTTTTTTGAGGCTTTCCGTTTGCGGTGCAGTATGACGTTTTTACCACCTACCGGGCACTTCTCGCCGGCCAGATATTTTTTGTCAACAGCATGATATTCAGGATAGCGGCAGTATATATCAGTCGCCTTGACTGCCATAGGAGAGTCTATATTAATGTCCATAGGGGGAATCTGCTTTTGCTGTATCAACGTGTTGACCATGTATATCAGCTGCTGGGTACGACCAACCGCAAAAGCCGGAAAGAGCAGAACCGCCTTACGATCAATGATGTCATGGAGAAGTTCACTCATGTCATGGAAGGGATCAGCCGGGGCATGGACTTTCCCGCCATAGGTAGATTCACAAACCAGATAATCCGTCGCAGGGGGCTTGCTCGGGTCAGAAACCAGCGGGACGGCATATCTCCCAATATCTCCGGAGAACAGAACTGATCGCTGGCTCTTGCCATCATCGAGGTGAACCTCAACCGAAGCCGCGCCCAGTATGTGCCCGGCAATATGATATCGGAACTTGAATTCCTTTCCCAGTTCAACCCACCCTCCAAAGCGAACCGGTTTGAACTTCTTGCCCACCAATTCGGCATCTGCGACGGTAAACAGCGGCAGGGCCGGCTTGTGTCGGGTGAGCCCTTTCCGGTTGCGATAATCGGCATCTTCTTCCTGAATGTGGGCGGCATCGGCCAGGAGAATTTGCGCCATATCAACCGTGGGAGCCGTTGCCAGAACCTCTCCTGTGAAGCCGAGAGCGACCAGTTTGGGAAGGAAACCAAT
>JARGFS010000175.1 GCA_029211095.1 bacterium
GACGCCGTTCACGTACATGACATTTCGAGCCAGCGGCATGAAATTTTCCCAGCAGATAAGTCCGCCTATCCGGCCCAGTTCAGTCTTGTACGATAACAACCTGTCAGCCCCGCCCTGGGCCCACATCAGACGCTCGCCGCCGGTAGGGATTAGTTTACGATGCACACCGAGGAGTTTCCCCTGACGGTCAAAATAGAACATACTATTACACAGGCTGCTGTTGCTGGCTTCGCTATTTCTCTCGTTGGCCCCTATCACAACATAGACTCCGGCCTTCTTGATACAGGCACCGATTTCTTTAAGAGCGGGATCTTCTTCGGACAGAGCGGATTCAAACATTTGCTGATAGAGATCATTGATCTGTTTTTTCTGCCCGGCCGGCAAGACCCAGACCCAATCAGGATAGCCTGAGACAAAGGCCTCGGGAAAGAGAACCAGTTCGGCTCCACTGGCTGCGGCACTCTCTATTTTTTGACAGACCTTTTCTATAGTGGCCTCTTTATTGAGGAATACCGGCGAGTCCTGCACCACGGCTACTTTGATTATCTTAAACTTTGTATCCATTATTGTCCTCTGTAATGGTGCTTGCGGATGATTTCTGATGAAAGGATAATACCCGTTTGTTATGGATTCGGCAAGTCCACCCTATAGACAAAAAAAACCGCCGTCCCAGTCTTGAATTGGAAACGGCGGTCAGAATAGCTAACGGCTAAATTGTTACAAAACTTCGCGCCAGGATATCTTTTCAAAGCCTTCGATCTCATCCCGTTCAATTTTGGCCAGGCTGCGGTCGAAATGGAACAACGAACTGTTGTGCGCAATAACACGATCGGCCATGATAGAGCCAAAGAACTCACCGGTGTTTCTAAGATCAACGGTACCGGCCGGATTGTAGAAGGCTGCGTAAACGTCGCCACTGTTCTTGAGAATCATATTTCCTTTGGAATTGATAACACAGTTGGCCGGCTTGCCTCCGACGTTGATGCTTGAGGAATTCTTCAATTCCATATTTCCGGTTATATAAATAGTCACGCTGTCACCGGGAACCACTTTCAACTTGGAAGCAGCCATCATGTTGAAACTGGAGAAGAAGTATACGCCGGAGCTGAGGGTGAAAGTACCGGAGGAGTTGAAAGCGTGTGTTACGGGATGGTAGCTGTAGCTGCCGGAAATACCGACCATGTTACTATGGTTGGCTTCGGCCCAGTCGAATTCCGCCTGAGGAATTGGAACCAACTCACGATCAGGGGCGTCGTCATCCAGCACCCCATAGACTGTGGCGCCGGGACTGACCGTAATACCGCCAGCTTCCGAAGTTACAATATCTCCTCCAATGGAAGCAGCCATGTCGACACCTATGAGTCCGTTGGAACCGATATCACCAAAGAGAGTGTCTTTAGTCGCGGCGTATGAGCCGGAATCAGAGTTGTATGAGTCGGTCTCCATCATAGCCTTGATATCTATGTCCGAGTCGGCAAACATAGCGTACTTAAAAGGCTTGAACGGAATTGGGATAGTTGTCAGCTCAATAGCGGAAGTAGCATCTTCGATAGTCCCGACAGACATAATTATCAGAGTATCATAAAGAGCCGGGTCACCGGTTGAGTCAGTGATACTAACGGTGAAGTTACCTTCGCCAAAACTCTTGTCGGTGAAACCGCCCCGCCAGTAGGGGTCTTCTATCAATTTGGCCAGGGTGTATTTGGTCCCGGCATCGGCAACATAGAATGACTGTTCTACATGAAGCTGGTTGTAGGTCAGTTCAACATCGGTTGTCGAGCGGTCCAGCGACATAATAACCACAAAAGTGATCAGGCTCATAATTGCGAGAGTAATCAGGAGGGCGGCGCCCTGTTCGTTCTGGATACGTGTAAACATTTTGGATTCTCCTATCTATCGTTCGAGAGGCTATAAATGCAAAGAATCTACCCGGACCGGCTTTTTTTGGAATAAAGTTATAAACGATTGAACAACAGGCTATTATAGGCCGTGTGAGGAGTTCTCAATAGCCGGTAAAAGAGCAAGTGGTTGCACTGAACTGCGCAACTGCATACGCTAAGGAGATAAAAGAGAATAAAATGTCTGATAATTGCTGAATTGGCGGCTAAAAACAGGGATTAAAGCTCTTTGGCGGGTCTGGAAGCCTCAATTTGACCGACTCTGTAGAGGCCAAAATAGCGATGGCCGGAATTTCCTGACAGTTCAATCGGTTCACCAACAGCGTCAGGTTTACCTCCAATTGTAATAACCCCAGGCCGATATCCATTGGCGTCGACCCAGGCGGTTCCGCCGGTATAGACCATATCGAGAGAGATGATGTTGGTCTCTTGCACCATCTGTGAGACCAAGTACCCCATCGGCTCATAATCTTCCGAAATGGCGTTTCCGGTAATAAGCTGACTGTGGACATTGCCGGTCAAGGTGACAACGAGCTGTCCGGGGTGGCTCGCAACTTCCTGGGCAATTCGGTTAGCCATAAACCAATCTCTCCCACGCTCAGAATTGGGGTCGTCAAGGAAGAAGAGATGCAGGTCATTTTCCTGGCCAATTGAAAACTCCTTTAGTTTCTCGATAAGCGCCAGCATCGCCTGACTGGCCCTCCCATCCTGGTAGTCTCGTTGCCAGAAGTCACCCCCGATTAGATCTGCCCGAGAGGAGTCATTTAGTTGCCGATCAAAATAGTTGTCCAGACTCTCCTGCTCGGTAATCGGGATTTCCAATCCGACCGACACATTGATTCCGGAACTTAGCGCCTGACAAACAACCTTAGCCACCATTTCCGGCCCCTGCCGGGTACCATGGATTTCTCCCAGCAAGAGCACTGCTCCCGGCCTGAGGATTTCCTCCAAACCGGGTAACGAGTCACATTCCTGAGCCTGAGTTGTTCCTGCCAAACAGAAGGCAGCAATCAGCAGGATGCCTTTCATTGTCGCCATACAATCCACTCTATGACCTGATTATTATTTCCGGCTCTTATACAATCCGTTCCCGCCGCCGCTGTATCTATTGTAACGGCGTAGCCTATGTACGATATTTCTCTGCCATCTTGCGAGATTGAAGGCGGCGCTCCATCCTTCGCTCAAAGCGGGCTTCGGCAGTGTTATAGAGGTCTTTCTCGTAATCGCTTTCCGGGATAAGGGGTGGAACCTCCAGCCTCTTCCCCTTCTCATCTATGGCCACAAAGGTAAGAAAGGACGAAGCGCAGACCTGTCGCTCCCCGCTCTTGAGGTCTTCGCTAATAACACTGACATAGACCTCCATCGAAGTCTTGTGCACCCAGGTGACAAAGGCTTCCATGCAGACCATACTCCCTACCTTGATCGGGCGCAGAAAGTCAACTGAGTCGGTCGAGGCCGTCACTACCTGTTGCCGGGCGTGTCTGAACGCCGCGATTGAGGCGATGTCATCAATATAGCTCATAACCTGGCCACCAAACATTGTCCCCAGCGCGTTTGAGTCCGGGGGAAGAACCAGCATTGCTTTGACCGTTTTGGATTGAGAAACTGTCTTTGCTTCCAAATTACCTCCGCATTTTTCTGGTTATAAAATCAGTTCAATTGGGCCGAATAATCTTGTCGGCCTGGGCCATAATACCCACCGTCATATCCATACTGCCGACCTCACCGAGAGACAGTTTGTCCCGAATATCATAATGATCCAGACAAGTGCCGCAGGAAGCAATCCGCGCCCCTCTATCTTGAAGAATCTTGAGACTGTCCAAAACAGTGCTTCCCTCAACGGTGAGATTTACCCCTGAGTTTACACATCCGACAACATCAATACTCACGTCCGATTTTGCCAGCTCGTGCAGAAATGATTTCATGAGTTTTTTCCCCAGTTCCGGATCGCCGTCTCCCATGCGGTCTGAATTCAAATACAGAAATGTCATCCTCTCTCCTTGTTGGTTGTTTTCACCGTATGTTGGTCCTAAGTTGGAAGTTGCCCGAGCCACTGTCAAGCAAGATATCAATTGTTCGTTGTAACCTTTTGGCCAATTGTCCGTCTATTCATTAAGACCAAATGGTATTGCTGTTGCGGGAGGTATTAACTGAGACTTTCAACCAATGACCTGGGCAAACAGTACCGCTCTGATTTCTGGTGACATAAAGACTTCATCCTCGAAATCAACTCCGGGGTTGTCGGTCTTCTTGGCCCCAACGGAGCTGGCAAATCAACCCTGTTCCGGATGCTGGCCACCGTTACCAAACCGACTACGGGCTCAATCTTCCGGGATGGACAAAACATCAAGGAGAATCCGGACATATTCCGCGAGCAACTCGGCTATCTCCCACAGGACTTTGGCATCTACCCCAACCTCAATGTGGTTGAATTCCTTAATTACCTTGCCGCCGCCCGAAGATTCTCCAGCGTGGAACTGATCACTCCAGCCGGGAAAGTCTCGGGTATCTGAACATCACCACCTTTGAGAGATTTGAAAAGGCGTTTGGCAGGGGCTTTCTCCTGGTTGGCCGTCTCTTCAAAAATGTGAGATATCTGCACCAATCCCTCTTTCCTGGCTACCCCGGCAAAATAGTCGTATCGATTTCGTGCCTGTGATTCCCCGGCAAACGCAATAAGCAGGTTTTTCTCAGTCCGGGTCCCTTTGAGGCTTTCAGACATTTGCATTACCTCCACACATTAACATTCTCTTCGTGAGAATACCAAAAAGATACCGACTTGTCTATGACAATCAGAAAAGCGATGATCCAACTGATGAGAAGCGGCCAAAAAAAAGATTGCAACATCAACGAAGCACGCGTTCTACAGCTTTTTGGCAAGTATGTTGGAACCGCCGGCCTTCCGGGATTGCGTTGGGCCAATCCGTTGTACAGCAAAAAGAAGGTCTCGCTTCGGATCAGGAATTTCGAGACCGGGCGTATGAAAGTGAACGACATCGATGGCAACCCGATTGAGATTGCCTCCATCGTCGTCTGGAAAGTGGTCGATACCGCCGAAGCCTGCTTTGAAGTGGACAACTACGCTGAGTTCGTGAAGATTCAGAGTGAGGCGGCGGTCCGAAATCTCGCCACCCAGTATGCCTATGACTCAAACAATGATGACGTACTCTCTCTGCGCGGGAGC
>JARGFS010000176.1 GCA_029211095.1 bacterium
GTCCCGCTTTGGGAGAGTTCTTATGTTCCTTGGCGAGGAAATTAAATTTCTCAATAGCTTCGGTGTATTTTTCCAGGGCATAATAACATTCGCCGTACCAGTAGTAGGCATTCTCAATGTTTTCATGGTTGGGGCACTCCAGCAGAAACTTGTCAAAGGCCTCCATCGCACCGTCGTATTCACCGCTCCGGGTCATGACAAAGCCGTCGTCATAGGTGGCTTCGCAGTCAATAGTGGGACGCCTGGGCATCTCACCATTAGTGCCGTTCTCGACAATCTTGTCAGTTTGTGCCCCGGGAGAGTCGGTGGGGGGAAGGTAGATGGTTGTCTCTTTCTGACCGAGTTGGTTGATCTTTATAAGAAGATCGTTGTAGTTTTCCAACAGGGCTGACATCTGCTCCTGGATTTCATCAACAGCCATGATGACGTCGTTGCGGAGTTTTGCGTTCGACTGGTCTCCGGCATTAATAACCGAGTCCATCCGAATCATCATGTCCTGTGTGTTTCTCGTCTGTGCTTCCACATCCCGAATCTCTGCTTTGAGTTCATCGATATGACGGGAAGTTACACAGCCGGAACCTGACAGAGCTATAATAGTAACCGCCATCATAAGGACGGCGGTTACTAACTTATTGTATCGGACTAACATGTCCAGACCTGCTCGCGTTACTGCGATACGATGCGGAATTCACATCGCCGGTTTTTCGTCCAGGCATCTTCGTTGTGGCCGGGATCGAGCGGTCGTTCCTTACCATAACTGATAGTGGAGATACGGGACGCGTTTACGCCCATGCCAACCAGGTAGTCCATTGCCGCTTTGGCACGTTTTTCGCCGAGCGAAATGTTATATTCAACGGTTCCGCGCTCGTCACAATGCCCTTCTATTTTAACCATCACGCTGCTGAAGTCCTTCAGCAAATTAAAGTTGTGGTCAAGAGCAGCCTTGGCATCGGCCCGAAGGTTGAACTTGTCCAGATCAAAGTGGATTGTCTGGAACTGTGATTCTTTAAGTTTCGGCGGCGGAGGCGGTGGCGGAGGTGGTGGTGGCGGAGGTGGTGGAGTTGTGTCAACAACAACCGGGGTTGTGTCAACCGGAACTTCATCGACTACTTCTTTCGGACCCCCGCACGATGCAACCAACATCATGGCTACGGCGAAAAGTCCAATGGCGGCCAACAGGCCAAATCTCTTTAGATACATTTAGTCCTCCCGTTATGGGACATTGTTTTGTTTTCAATTCTTACAATCAAGCTAATCTATTAGATGAAAAAAACAGGGTCAATAAAAATATCATCTTTTGGCCGGTTAAATAGGTTGCGATGGGACTGAATGACTGGTTTTTACTCTTAGTAAGACATGTTTCGACAGGTCTTCCGGCCTTACCAGTCAGGATTGCTTGTGACCAAAATGTAGTTTCATTTGTAGGACCTGCTCTTTCCAGTCCGAAGTCACCTTGAGCTTGTCGAAGGGTCTGCCACCCACAAAACGAGCTCGATTATATTATTATAAATATAGATATTATATTATTCATTCAAGGTAACTTTTGGGTTGACTGATGGAGACCGAGCGAAAGAAAAAAAATTCTTGACAATACTCATGGTACCAACTATGCTGTTTTGCAAAATACGGAAATCAGACATAGAGATTTTTTGAAAGATGGCTAGATGATACCAACTGGACCAGGATGGTATCAGGCAGGTTCGTGGCTAGGATAGAGGTGGGTTATGCACGAAAAGCGCAGCGCGATTCATCGGGCAATTCTAAAGTACTTCATTCATTTCTTAGTCATTGTGGCAGGCATATGGGTAGGTTTTAGATTAAGTGTTGAATCTGGTATGGCCGACAGATGGCACGACAAAGACATATCGAATCCAATTGATCTGCCAAACAATTCTGACTTGGCAATTGGAGATCAGTTTCCACCGACCGCACTTTTTGATCTGCAGACCGATTTACAATCATTGACAACATTACTATCCGGGAAAAAAAGTGTCGTGGCCACGGTATCAAGCGGATGTGAGACCTGCATACACTTGGTTGACTTTCTCCGCAGGAATGCAATGTTTCATACAGATGTCCAAGTTATTCTGTTGACCGATTCTACAGATTACTCCTACTTTGCCGACAACAGCCCATTTCAAGTTTTGAAGTTTAATCCTGCATGCGCAAGCGCATTGGCCCTGCGCGTCTATCCCACGCTTATAGGGGTCGACGAGAAAAGGAATATCCGATTTGTTTCATCCGGATTCAGACAGAGAATCACGGATGACTTCATTGGCAAGATCCTGTAACCATACTCCATGGAAAGGAGGACGTATGACTAAACGTCTAATCTCATTGTCGACAATGTTCGTCGTTATGACCTTGGTGGGATTCTGTCTGGCCATTTCAATTGTCGATACGGCTGGAGCCTGCAACGATTGTACACAGTGTCAAGGGAACTATAATGCATTTCCAAAAGGACCTATGGAGGTTTTAACGGGGTGCGAGGATGGATGTTGTCAGGAGCCAACGCCCTATGTGATGCTCGAATGCGAGGGCAATTGCGATCAAGGTGGTTGGGACAATTGTGTGAAGATTGGTTGCTACTAACCTAGCGACAGGAATCGATACTCACGTAAGATCATGAAGTTCAAGTGAAAACTGATTGGAATTCGAGCCGAGGGAATCGATAGGATCCCCTCGGATTTTGACCGTAGGCGGGCCGACAGGCCCGCCTACTCTAATATATTGTCAGCCAGTTGAGTTCGCAACAGAATTCAAAGGTAAAGCTTGACGTCTTTAATAGTCTTGGTCGCACTTGGACATTGACAAATAGCCGTGTCGTTGGCACATTGTCGGTCATAATTGAACATTCGTGGATCGGTATTCGTATGCCCAAGAGAATCAGAAAACGAAAAGTAGGAAAGTCAGATAGGGGCAAAAGCACGGAACGGGTTGCTTCCCGACCAATTGCCAAGGACCTGGTTCTCATCCTTGCAATTGGCACCGCCGTGAGAGTCATTTATAACCTCAGTCTTCCGGACAGCCCTTTCTTCGGCATGTATTTCCTTGATTCACAGGTTCTGAACAGCTCGGCGAAGGATATTCTCAGTGGCTCGACCTCAGATCTGGCTTATTTTCGAGCCCCACTTTATCCCTATCTGCTTGCCCTGGTGTATAAATTGTTCGGTGTAACTCCTTGGGCGGTCATTATATTCCAAAACCTCCTCGGTCTTTCTACCGCAATTGTCGTCTATAGATTTGCGGAAGAGCTGTTTTCCCGCGTTGTCGCTCTTTGGTCGGGCATAATCTGCTCTGTCTACCCGACTCTTGTCTTTTTTGAAGGAGAGACGATGATTACCAGTCTCGCCGTTTTCCTGTATACCGCCTCTGTTTATGGAATGTGGAAGGCCAGTGAGAGTGATTCTGTTGCAAGAACTTTGGGTGCCGGCGTTATTATGGGATTGGCGGCTATCACGAGGCCGACGATAATCCCCCTGGCCTTGATTTTCCCGGTCGTCCTTCTGTACAGGCATGGTTGGTCTCAGGTATTGGCAGTTACAAAACGGTCCATCGTTTTCGGCGGGGCGATTCTGATCCCTGTACTTCCTGTTACATTTCGAAACGTACTGATAGGCGGCGAGCCGGTTTTAATATCCACTCAGGGAGGTGTAAACTTCTATATCGGCAATAACGAAGACGCCGACGGGCTAACTGTGGTTTCACCGGGCCCGCAGTTGCGCATCGGAAAGTATCAGGACAACATCTGGACATCATCGATGGATGAAGCCAACCACCGGGCGGGGAGAGAACTAACGCAATCAGAGGTATCGTCGTTCTGGACGGGCGAAGCGCTCAAGTGGATATCCTCCAACCCGAGCAGGTTTTCCACCCTGTATTTGAAGAAACTCTGGCTGTTCTGGCATGGACAGGAAGTATTCAACAACAAGTCGTTGTACTACGCCGCCGAATATAGTTGGTACATGAAGACTCTTCTCTGGCAGAACTGGCTCAATTTCCCGTCAGGAGTTGTCTTGCCGTTTATGTTCACGGGGATTATTGTCTCGCTGTTTCGAGATCGAAAAGCCTTACTGCCGTGCCTGTACTTGCTTTCTTCGGGTTTCTTAATGTCGCTGTTTTTTGTCTGTTCTCGATTTCGTCAGCCTCTGATGCCAATCGCAATCATGATGTCAGTATACGGTGCCATTATTATGGTCCGGTATTTCAGAGAGAAAAGATCACGCGGGGTTTTAATAGCTGCGACAACTCTTGTTTTCACGATTGGATTGAACTCCGGCGGGAACATTGAGTCAAGAATCAACCGCTCGCAGTTTCTTGCAATACTGGGTGGGATATATGAACAAAAGAACCAACCGGACCACGCGATCTCTCAGTACAAACAGGCCCTGGAATTAATGCCGGACAACATGCAGGTCTACGGCTTTCTGGCCAATGCTCTCTTCAACAAGAATGAGTATGCCAGAGCGAACGAAGTATACTCAACGGCGTTATCGTATTTTCCGGATTACCCGCCCTTTACTTTTGGACTCGCGCGATCATTCCAATCTATGGGAGAAGTTGACAGTGCAAAGTTTCGTTACTCCCAAACAATTGACAATGCGCCAAACTTCGGTGCCGCCATGGACCGACTTGGTTACATCTATAGGCAGGAAGGGAGAATTGACTCCGCCGTTGTCTATTACCGGATGTTGCTTGGTCTGTCACCGGGAGACAAACGCCTGCGTGAATTGGTAGCTCACCTCGATTCGGCTGTTACTCAGGAACTCAACGAGTAGAGCTGCCGATTGTTGGGCTCTTCTCCCCAAGCGAGCTGGGGTTGCCACCCGATAGTGAATTAGGCAGAGTTGTCGGGCCACAAGGGTCCGGCCTACAAATAAGGACTGTGACGGTTATATTGGTCCGGGGTGAGCTGGTCGAGGAGTGATTACAGGTGATTATGTCACTTCGTGATTATGTCACTTCGTGATTATGTCACTTCGTGATTATGTCACTTCGTGATTATGTCACTTCGTGATTATGTCACTTCGTGATTATGTCAC
>JARGFS010000177.1 GCA_029211095.1 bacterium
AGCCGGGGGGATGCCAACCTTCGCCGTGCCTATGTGGCAGCTGTTCAGAAAATGGATTCGGACTATGAAAAGAGGCGGGTGCTCTCAGAGTTGGGAACCAGCCGGAATGCTGACCGGGAGTTCATTGCTGATCTTCTGGCCATTGCCGCTGGAATGGACTCTGACTATGAAAAGGTAGAACTGCTGACTGATCTCTCCCAGCACAGCCAGACCGACTCAGAACTTTACGCCATTTACATAGACGCCGCCAGCCATCTTGATTCGGACTATGAGACCAAACGGGTTCTCGCCGCTATCGGTCCTAACGGTGAGATGGATCTGGCCACCGGAGCCAAAATGATGGAAGTTATTGGGCGAATGGATTCCGATTATGAAAAGGCGGAGGTGATGCTTCTCTTCTACGATGCCATCGAAAGCAAACCGGAGTTGCTGGCTTCCTACCTGGCGGCGGCTGAAAATATTGAATCGGACTATGAGTCCAGTCGCGTCCTGGAACCAGTCGTCAAAAGGAGCAACCTGACCGAGACCGAGATCATTGACTTGCTGGGAGTCATCAGCCGCTTTTCAAGTGACTATGAAAAGGGGAATCTGCTTGAACGGCTGGGACGACACTGCCGCGGAAATGATCGGCTGGAAGAAGCTTTCTTTGATGCTGTTGAGACAATGGATTCTGAGTATGAGCAGGATCGGGTCTACGGCAACCTCCACCGCAAGAACAGGAGAGGCTCCCACTAATACTACCAACGATAGTATCAGCCAAAAGAGAAATATGCCGGTAGCAGCTTGTCTGTTGCCGGTATTTCTTTTGAATGGGTACAATGTGGGATATAAGAATGCCACCCGCACTCCCCTCGAATGCGGGTAGCTTCCACCAAAGAGAAAATTAAACCAAGCACTTGCAGCGCTTAGGGAGTAAAAATGACAGTTTATAGTATAGCAATGAATATGCCACTCCCGAACTCGCATTGTATATTGATCAGACTCGGGCTGTAATCACATGGGCGAAAAAGACTTATCTTTTTAAGCAAGAATGCGACCGCAGTTTTCGGTTGCCCCTCTTTCGTATGATCATACGAGCTACTCGTACTTCACGGGCCGTATCGCGTTGAGGTTCTGCATGTTACGCTCGTTCGTACGCTAAGTGTGCTAATCGTAAGCGAATACGAGAATAACCCTCCAAGAATACGCAATAAACAGTGATTTTGGCCAGGTATTAAAATGCGACAGGCAAACTGAGTTGTTCACCTGCCGCAAACAAAGGAGTGATTTCAAAAACAGAAGCCGGAATCTACATACTGATTCCGTACCGTTTGAGCTTGGTTCTCACGGTTGCTTCATGGATACCGAGAATCCTGGCTGCCTCGGATTTGTTTCCGCGCGCGGCCAGAAGGGCTTCAACAATAAGGTCCCGCTCAAACTGCTCAACTCGTTCAAACAGGGAAGAAGCTTTTGAATCCTCATCCGGTGAAAACATGTTACGAGCCAGTTCCACCAGGTCACCTTCGGCAACCAGTTGAGTCATGATCTCAAGGCGCTTCACTTTATTGTCCAGTTCCCGGACATTGCCCGGCCACGGATGCTGTAAAAACTGGTGCACCATCTCACCCGGCAATTTGGTTCCTTCGGGAATAAGCTCCGCTTTCATCATGAAATGTTCAAGCAACAGCGGTATGTCCTCTTTCCGGTCCCGAAGAGCCGGGATTTTGAAACAGATCCCGCTTAACCGGTAGTAGAGGTCGCGCCGGAACTGTCCGGACTCAACCATTGCTTCCAGATCACAGTTGGTGGCTGCAATCAGGCGGATATCCAAAGCAATTTCTTTGGTCGACCCAAGCGGCGTTACCCGTTTGTGCTCCAGGACCCCCAGAAGTTTAGACTGCAACGCCAACGGCATGTCGCCGATTTCATCCAAGAAGAGGATACCGCCATTAGCCGCCACAAACAGGCCATCTTTGTCACTGTCAGCGCCGGTAAAAGCGCCTTTGCGATAGCCGAACAACTCAGATTCAAGCAGAGTTTCCGGTACCGAAGCGCAGTTTATGGCCCGAAATGGGCCATCCGGTCGAGCCAGCGAATGGAAATGTCTGGCCATGTGATCTTTGCCCACGCCTGTCTCTCCGGTCAAAAGAATAGAGATGTCAGCGTTTGCAATTAGCGGAAGCTGAGATTTGAACTTGGTGATCTCGGCATTGGCGGTCAGATAGTCCGAACCGCCTGCCTCACCGGAAACAGAGTTATTCTCAGCTATGGTATATTTGCCGCTCTCGTTTGGTTCAAGACTGCCAATCAGGCGCTGGATCTCTGGCAGGCGACGTGGTATCTTGTTGCCGGAGAAAAATTCCTCGGCTCTAAACAGATAAGTCATACGACGCCTGAGCGGGAATGTCTGTGCACATCCGGCCCGCATGAGAGCTTCCACTTTCTCAAAACGTACTCCGGAATTTCCGAGCACGTCAATAGCCTGATCAAACGAATTCTGGGCCTGTTCCCGATTCCCTTCAACATCGGCCAGAGCCGCCTTGATCTTCAGCAGAGCGCCAAACTCCACCGAGTTCTCATCCCGGCAGACCATCTTCAGAGCCGCACTCAGATAGCGCTGTGCCTTACGGTTTTCTTCCGTGCGAAGATACAGTTCAGCCAGATGTCTCCGGACTCGTCCGGCCAGGCTGGAGTTACCGCCCAGAGGATCAACCAGTCGCAGGGCGAGGAGCAGATTCTGTTCTGAGTCTGCAAATTTCGCCGTTCGGTAATCCAGCTCACCCAGGTAAGTCAGCAGGATCACTTCGTCACGCGGAGAGTTGACTTCGCTCAGACAGGTCTGCGCCTTGCGAAGAGTGTCGCGCGCACGTTCATTGTCTCCCTGCTGAATATAGACATAAGCAAGTGACAGGTAGCTTCGTCCTACTTCAAGCTCATCGTTGAATTCACGAGTCAGCTCAACACTCATAGTGAGATGCTTGACAGCTTCGGAAAAGTCACCGATAAACGTGTAGATACGGCCAATGTTACCAATCATATAGGCGAGCTTTTTGTCATCGCCAATTTTGCGGGCAATTTCTATAGCGTCCATCAGGACACCGAGAGAATTGCTGAAATCGTTTTGTCTAAAGTAGAGACCGGCCAGAAGGTTCAGAGCCAGGCACTGTCCTTCCGGATGGTCATTGCGGCGGAAGATCGATTCGGCATCCTGGAACGCCACCCGAGCTTCCTTGTATTCTCCCATTTCGCGTAGTATCCCGGCCAGCGTCATGAAGACTTCGGCCAGTAGTTCTGAGTCACCGTGTCGGGCCACGATATTTTGGGCCAGACGGATGGTGCGCAGCGCCAATGGGTAGTCAGACAAGGAAGCATGAGCCTGCGCCACGTGGCGCAGGATCGATCCCGCCGACACTTCATCAGACTTATCAACGAGACCACGGTTGTCTTCGTAGTATCGCAATAAGGCTGTGAAATCACGCTTCTCAGCCAGTGACTCAGCATAGTGAGCCATTGTGCCAAGGAAGCTTACGGCGTTATCTTGGTTTAATTTCATGCTCTTAGTTACCCTTGCTGACTTGGTTCGTTTCAGTTGTCACGTCATAAGACTGCGGATCGGAGTTGACAACAATGTCTTTCACTACCGGGTCAGATTTTGTAATCGGGCGCGGGTTGTCATAGAAAAATTCGAGATAAGTTGCAAAAAGGAAGTCCAGGCTGCCAATACTCGTAATAATTGGGAATCTGGTCTGATTCACTTTCAACGGGACGATCGGCTCTTCAAATTGCTCGCCGCCCCAGGGATGATCATCTCCATCCGGGCGGGAGACATCCCGATAGTCATACGGCTCCGTGGCGGCATAACTGCCTCCCACAAAAACCACCATTAGTACCAGCAAAATAGCAGGTACGGCCAAAAAATTCTTCATGGTTGCACTCCTTTGTCAAATAGGTACAATTATGTCCTAAATAAATTAATCAGCGGAAATGGAAATTTACAAATGTGAGGTTGGGTCCGTTCATTAGCCTCTCAGCCAATCTGTCAGCTTTCTCAGCTAGTCCGTTAGCAGTCCGGCCAAACTGTCAACCCCCGGGCTTTTTGATTCACCACCGAGTCAACTTGTTGACCTTCCAGCTAATTGAATGATAACGGATTACGAAAATTCTGTCAACGGATATCTGGTGTGAGGCAGCCTCTGCGACCCGCCTAATATCTCACATAGCTGCATAAGAGGCTGAGGTGCATGTGGTTACACTTCGAAATGAGTTGCTTCAACGTCTTTTTGCAAAGCAAGTCAAGGCGTGCGCTGTATACGCCCTGACTTGTTGCCTTCATCCTTATTGGTCACCAGGCTTGGACAAGACTTGTATCACATTGGGGTGGGGCCGCCCCGCCAGAGAACATCGGCGATAAACGTGAGGTCGGAGATATCAGTGACATCAGCCGGATCGCCATTTGCATTGCCGGTTGTGTTCGGGCAACATCTGACGTCGATATTGTGTTCATACCAGATAGGACGCAGATCAAAGTAGTTTCCAAGGAATACTCCTTCAAACCAAGCTTGATAAAACTCATTAATGTCGTCTGGCCTATATCCGTCTACATATCTGGAGTTGGCAGCCGTAATGAGATTTGCCGCTCCACCTGTAAGTTGATCGCCAATGTCATCTGGGTTCGGTATATAGGCTTGCGGCCAACATTGCCAACATGTGAAATCATCATCAATAGCATCATAAATATCCCAGAAGATGCCCGCTACGGCGGCTTCGCAGCGGTCCCCATAGTTGGTGGCCGACCCCTCTGGGGTCGGGATATGACTCCATCCAAATCCACCATCTTCGGAATTGACCCAATAGTAGAGCTCAGAATTGTTACGGTGTATTCTTGCTATCGGATCGTCATTGTGTACGTTGGCAAAGAACCAGGCAAAACCTTCCGAGGCTGCCAGCCCAATTGTAGTCTGCTCGTCCCACTCATGACTCCACCCTGGATTATTATCAAAGAACTGCT
>JARGFS010000178.1 GCA_029211095.1 bacterium
TCTTTTTGAAACCTTTTTCTCCGGACTCATGGAGAATATTGGCAATAACAACTATCTCCTGTCTCAGGTGATCGAAAGCGACAATCCGGCTGTACAGTCCAAGGCGCATATCGGGCAGATCAATCTGGCTCTTGTTCTTGTCGGGGATGTCCTCTACCCAACGTACCGTGTCGTAGGCAAAGAAGCCAACCCCGCCTCCGGTAAATCGAGGTAAACCTTCGACCCGGATCGGGCGGTAAAAGGAAAACAGCTCGCGGACAAAGTCAATAGGTGGAACATCCAATTCAGTGCTTGTCTTGCCTTTGGTGACACGCACTGAGTCTTCAAAAGATTCCACAATGAGAAAGGGATCGAAGCCAAGAAATGAATAGCGAGCTATCTTCTCGCCGCCTTCAATTGACTCCAACAGGAAACTGAATTTCTTTTTCCGGGCCAGTTTTATATAGGCCGAGACCGGAGTATCAAGATCAGCCGCGATACGTTCAAACAGGGGGACCACATTCCCCTTTCTGTTCAATTCCCTGGCTTTGGTATACGAAATCATTGGTAGTTGAATTCTCCTTTGCCGATATAGGCCACCGGTCCGCTTAATTCCATCAGCCCGTCATCCTTGCGCCAGTGTATCCTGAGAGTGCCTTTGCTGAAATCCACTTTGCACTTCCGATTCAAATGACCAGTGACAACTCCGGCGGCGACAACAGCGGCGGCTCCCGTTCCGGACGATCCGGTTGCCCCGGCTCCCCGCTCCCATTCGGCAACAATTACGCTTGATCGGCTCATCACTTTCACAAATTCAACATTGGTTCGATTCGGAAACAGCCGGTGATGTTCTATCTGATGTCCCACCGCCGGCCAGTCAAAGTCAAAATGATCAACAAACAGGACCGCGTGCGGATTGCCCGTTGAGACAGCCGTAATCTCCAATTCAGTCGGTCCGACTTTGATAGGCTGGTTGATCATATACGTTGAACGTACTTTAACCGGAATGTTTTTGGAAAGAAAATCCGGTTCGCCCAAATCACAGCTCACCTGCCACCCCAGTTTGGTTGTCTTGAGAACACTTGCCGAAGATACTCCGGTAGCGGTTTCAAATGAGAAATTCCTTCTTCTTCTGTTTTTCAAATGAAGATGAAGCGCTGCAATCCGAACTCCATTTCCGGACAGTTCTGCCCAACCCCCATCGGCATTAAAAACATCAAATTTGAAATCGGCCCGTTTGGGTTTTGATAGCAGGATGATTCCATCGGCTCCTACACCTTCGTTGCGATCACAGATATTCAGAGCAACTCTTCCCCAGGTGCGCTTGTTGATCCTGGTCAGGGTTGTTTCCAGGACGATAAAGTCGTTGGACAAGGCATGGTACTTGTGGAACCGTATTGCTGACATTCAATCAAGATAATCCTGAATGGGTTGCTGGCAATAAAAAACCCGCCCGAGGGGCGGGTCTTTGAAATTCAATTGAAGCGGAGTCAAACGTACTTGGTGAACAATTCGCCAAGACGCTTGATCCCCTTGGCTATCTGCTCATGAGAAGCCGTGGCAAAGTTCAGGCGAAGAGTATTCAGACCGCCGCCATCCGGAAAGAAAGGTTGACCATAGACATAGGCGACTTTGTTTTCAATTGCCTCCTCAAATAAGTCAACCGATGAAAGCTGCTTGGGCAGTTCCAACCAGAGGAACAGGCCACCCTCCGGTTCGGTCCAGCTGATCCCGGGCGGGAAATGTTCCTGCAATCCCTTCAGCATAATATCCCGCTTGGTGCGGTAGTCCACTTTGATATGCTCAATATGCGGCTCAAGGAGACCCTGATTGACATATTCGTAGACAATATACTGGCAGAAAGTACTGGTATGCAGATCGGCACACTGTTTGACTTTTTCAAACTGTGCGATGATATTCTCCGGCCCGTTGATCCAGCCGATTCGCATTCCGGGCGCGAGAGTCTTGGAGAAAGTCCGCACGGCGATAACTTCGTTCCCCCCTATTGACTTCAGGGTCGGCAGACGCTCACCACTGAACCGGATATCTCCATACGGATTGTCGTCCAAAATGGGAATGTTATAGTTACGGGCTACTTCGACCAGTTGCTCCCGTCGTTTCAGTGACATAGTTATGCCGGTTGGATTCTGGAAATTTGAAATAGTGTAAATCAGTTTCGGCTTGAAGCGTTCAATCTTCTCAATAGCCTGATCAACATTCATCCCTTCGTCATCAATATCCACCGTGGTGTATTTGGCCTGGTAGTAATTGAAAGCCTGCAAGGCACCAACGTAGGTGGGATTCTCAGTCAGAATGTAATCACCTGGGGCGATAAAGGCTCTGGCCACCAGTTCTATCGCCTGCTGCGCGCCATTTGATATCAAGATGTTGTCAATTCCGCTCGGCGTGCCTCGCTCGGTTGCTCGCTTGGCCAGAAGTTCCCTCAGGGCAGGAAGACCGCGAGAGAGTGAATACTGGAGGCAGTCCGGGCCATATTTGTCCAGAACCTGGACAGCTATCTCTTTTAGTTCCTCAATTGGAAAAAGCTCAGGCGCGGGAAGCCCACCGGCAAAGTTGATCACCCCCGGTTTCGAAGAGACCTTGAGAATCTCGCGAATGATCGATGATTTGAGCTCCATGACATTGTCAGAAACTTTCCAGAGTTCAGTATGTTTCTTTTGGTTCTGCTCGACCAGCATTGGCAACCCTTTCCCTTTGCAGGTGGTTCTGCCCAAAATGGGGCAATTTCTCACAAAGCGATTATTGAAAGTTTGTGTATCTTAATACTAAGATAATAAAACAGGGCGGTGAAATCAATCAGAATAACCCACCTTTGTGAAACTCTTCACTTTAGACGGCAAAGATGTAATGAGAAGTTCCTATCCACCCATAGCTTACATCATGCGAGAGTGAAATTCATATCCAATTTATACAATAAATCCTCTGGCCGGACTGTCAGTAGCCGAGTGACACATCCACGCGGTTGCGCAGCGGCCCTCCCGCCACATGTTCGTTCAGTATCTCTGCCAGTTCATCCGCTCTAAGGGACTCGGAACGGTCCGAATGCCCGGCGATGTGTGGAGTCATAAGGACATTTGGCAGAGAGCCAAAGTCAAAGCGGGAGGGGGCTGTCCGCGTCCGCTCGCCCTCCTCTCGCGGATAGTTGTACCAGACATCAAGACCAGCCGTGAGCCGCCCAGAGGAGAGTTCCTTATACAGCGCCGCTTCATCAAGGATTGCGCCTCGTGCAATATTAACAATGGTACTGTTATCCGGAAGCAACGACAGTCTCTGTTGATCAAACAGAGAGTCCGTTTCTTCCGTCCATGGAAGAGAAACCAGCAGAAACTCGGCCTTGGGCAGCAGACTGTCGAGATCGGCAAAAGAATGGCATTCTCCCTTTGCTTCGGGAACCCTTCTCCCCACCAAAATCAGGTTCATTCCCAACGCACGGCAGATTGTGGCAATACGTTGACCGATCGCACCGTACCCAAGTATCACCGCCGTTCTCCCGGAAAGAAGCGGAGGGGCATATGCTCCATACCTTAAACTCCAGTCCCCTTTTCTCAGGTTTGAGTCAAGTCTAAGAAGCTGCCTGGATGCCGCCAGCATGAGCGTAACCGCGGTTTCCGCAACTATGACAGCGTTGTAATGAAGATTGTGTAGAGCCAGTTTGGGGCGCGTTCGGAGGAGGGCCAGCGTCTTTTTCGGTATCCCGGCCCAGGGGACAATAACTGTCTTGAGCGCCGGCAATCGGTCAATTAATTCTTCGGATGGTGTCCCGCAGACCAAGACCTCAGAATCCACGCTCTCATCAATAGTTGTGGCCAATTGTAGCTCAATCTCACGATCCAATAGAGGCCTTAGCAGATCATAGAATTCCTGTTCATCATCGTATAGAAGTATTCTCACCCTACTCCCCTGCCTTCTCTTTGTCAAATGCCTGAAACTCAATGGTGCGACCATCGGGGTCTTTAGCAAAGAACTGATAGATGCCGTACTTTCTATTCTCTCGCGGAGGGGCATCGGAAACTTCTGCAAGTTTCTTATAGATGAGATCAACCTCTCCCCTGGAGTCATAGAAGAAACAAACTATCCCACACCGGTCAACCTTATCCCGTTGGCAAAATCCGATTAACAGTTCCCCCCCTTTTAGAATCTCACAGTCCGATTGCTCTAACCAGCTGGTACAGCCCAGCTGTTCTTTATAAAAGCGGACGACTCGGTTCAAATTGTCAGTTGAGAAAAATACAATTCCGTTCATGCGGGCGGTTCCTCTGTCATTCAGTAGCATTCAATGCGGTCAAGATAACAAAGGAGATTACAAGATACGAAGTTAAAACTGAGGTGGAGAATCTACTGTCAATATAAACTGCTACCTGGCGCAGCCACAAATCGGGGCCGGTCCACCGGCAAACATATAGTTTACTCGATAGGTCAGATCGGTAATATCGATTGAACAGCTGCCGTCAACATCGGCTTCGTCTCCGCATACTGCGGATGCACCGCCATTGAACATGAAATCGACCATGCTGGTGAGGTCGGTAATATCAACCTCGCCGGAATTGTCGAAATCTCCGGCCAGATCACAGCAGGAGACCGGGTCTGTTACCGACACGACAGTGGTATCACGTCCTTCAAGGTCGCCATCGGATGCTATGAATATTACGGAGTAATCGCCAATATCAGGCACTCCGGTTGTCCAAATAAAATAGCCACTGCCATTCAGGCTGTCCTCAAAAGATGCTCCGGTGGGCAGATCAATCGCTGAGAGCACGGGGATATTCCCGTCCGGATCGGCCCCACTCACAACGACAACAATTTCCGTACCGGCATCCCCGGATGCAGTGGCTGGCGCGACAAGCACCGGGGGCTGGTTGGTACCGATAATAGGAGTCAACAGCAATCTGTCGGTCATCATCAACTC
>JARGFS010000179.1 GCA_029211095.1 bacterium
TTCTCACCAAGAACCTGATGGAACTTCGCGGCCAGATTGCCGATGCCTGCGAGGAGCATGATCGCGACACCGATGACATTACTATTGTTGCCGTGACCAAAACCCATCCGGCCGCAACTATCAAAACGGCTGTCGCCGCCGGACTCCACTTCATTGGTGAGAGTCGTATCCAGGAAGCTCAGGAAAAGTTTGCGGAGGTCGGCCCTATTGCCCGCTTTCACCTGATCGGGCATCTTCAGACGAACAAAGTCAAAAAGGCGGTCTTGCTCTTTGATGTCATTCAATCGGTGGACAGCCTCAATCTGGCCCAGGAGATCAGCCGCCACGCAACGGCACTGGATCGGACCATTGAATGTTATATTGAGGTCAACTGCTCCGGAGAGGAACAGAAGTTTGGAGTTCTGCCGGAGCGCTCCCTTGAACTTGTTTCTCAAGTGAAAGAGCTGCCCGGAATTGATCTGACCGGCCTGATGACCGTTGGACCTCATACTGAGGACCAATCCGCCATACGGGAAGCTTACGCTGAGTGCCATCGGCTTTATCTCGAAGCTGGACAGCTGGTTGGTGACCAGTTCGACACCCTCTCCATGGGGATGTCTTCGGATTTTGAACTGGCTATTGCCGAAGGTTCAAACATGATCAGAATTGGTTCTTCCCTTTTTGGCCCGCGACCACCGGTCGACTAAGCAGCTCATCCACCCCCCAAATATAACCAAAGGCGCTGGATCACTTTGATTTGGCCCGCCTCTCCCGCCTTTTAGAAAATCTCTTTGGCCGCTCAATATTATTGAAATTCGTACGATAATACTAATATCTCGAGAAGAGAATGCCCGTTTCGATTTGAAACCAGGTTTTGCTCGAAACGGAGTACAATATCGAAATAGCGGAAGTGAAAACAACTTTTTAGCAAGAGAGACGATTATGGATCTTTCTCCAAACGATATCAGAAATTACGAATTCTCCAGCCAGATGCGCGGCTATGACAAGGATGCTGTCGACAGTTTTCTTGACCAGGTAGCCGACAGCCTGGACCAGCTTAAACAGGAAAACCTTAAGCTCTCGCTTGAGGTGGACTCCATCAATAAGCAGCTGACCAACCTGAAGCAGTTTGAAGATACGATCAAGAGCGCGGCTATTGATGCTCGTCGTCACGCCGATGAAACTGTCGCCAAAGCGAAAGAAGAGGCTGCCGCCATTCTTGAAGTGGCCAACAAAAAGGCAGTTGAATTGGTTGGTTCCCGGGCGGAGCAGGTTGAGACTCTTGACAATCAGCTCTCAAAACTGGAGATGGTCCGTAACTCTTACCTGACCAAGCTTCAGGAGTTAATCCAATCCCATATGGAAATCGTTAGAGAAATTGAATCGGTCCAATCCGAACGTGAGGAACTTCCGCAAATGGACCTCTCTCCTGATCAGGCCAACTCTACCGATAGTATCGAAGTTACCGACTCCAGCGAAGTTGACGGTTCCAAGCTGGAAACGATTGCCACTAAACCTTCGGAAACTGCCAGGAAGTCAGAGGAAGAGGCGCATGAATCCGGTGATATAATTGGTGCTCATCCCGAAGAAACCCCGGTGGCCGAAACTGAGTGCTCCGAACAAACGGTCGACCCGGAACTGGCCAAGGCTATCCAGAGCTACAAAGCAGAAGAAGACTTTTCTGACACTCCCGAAATCGACCAGGATATTCTGGAACCAAAATCACCAGAGGCCGCTCCTCCCGCCGCTCCGGAACCGGGACAGTGGGTGGAGACTAACCGGAGAGCCGAAGATATCCCGGAAGGTTTCATTTCTCAGGGTGGTATGGCCGCCGATGATCCGCGCCGCACCGGACAGAACCCGGTCCCAACCCCAAATAACGAGTTCGGCAATGACACTTCAAAAGTAGAAAATAAGTCTACCGAAGTTGACCCGAACGCAATTGCGAGCGAACTCGACGCGGTAGCGGCTAAATTTGAAGAGGAAATGACCAAAGCCGAACAGAATTAGTTAAACAGATTTCCCACCTTTGTGATTCAGGGCCGAGCCTGCAAATTCCCCCGCACGCTCGGCCTTTGCTATTACTCTTTAGGCCTTCACCTCCAACCCACCCCGGCCAGGCCGACAAAAAACAACTTTTCCCTTCTCTTCCAATCCTGCATATCCCGTGGTTGGCGTACGTCCTCGTGCGCTAACTAAAAGATAATTGCCAGTTTTCCCATCTGGGTATCGCCGTCGTCTGATTCGACCACCCAATAGTAGAGACCACTCACAACTATTTGACGATTGCGATTGATCAGGTCCCACCGATCATGCAATCGATTGGGATCATGGTCGTCACGTTCATGTCGGAGTTCTCTTATCAGGTCTCCGTCAATTGAATAAATCCTTATCCAGCACCTTGCGGGAAGATTAGCGAAGTGTACTGACCGGACCTTGTCATTGGGCAGCATCTGCTGAGTACGACCCTCGTATCCACGATCCCGATAATCCGAATCGATCCTATACGGGTTGGGATAGACATACGCCATGAGGCTGGCAGAGCCGACTTGATCATCAGAGGAAAGTGGAAAGGTGTTGACCGCATTCTCAGTTTTGTCACTCTCAAGAGGCTGCAGCCCCTGTTTTGGAGAGCCAAAGTCGAATGCGGACACAGAGACATAGTAATCAACTGTTGGCAGAAGATTTTCAATCGTGAATTCATACTCATAATACTTCAAGTAGCCCTCTTTGGTATAATAGCGATCATCGGTAGTGTCGGCCCCGGGTGGGGGAAGGGTTGCTTTGGGATATATCTTGCTGATACCGTTCTCTTTGCCCAGCCCCGCATTGTAGTGGTGGCTTGTGAAGTAAAATGTAGATTCAGGGAAGCTTGGATGATGATACGGTGATGATCCTGTATAGTTGTGCGGATTGAAGGCAGCATTGTGGCAGGGTTCGGGTCCTGAGGCATACAGGCAGCGGATCTGCTCCAGAGTCATTGGCAAATCATCCAGAACAAACTCGCCATTTGACCCGACCTGTTCGCTCCAGCGATACTTATCATAGTTCTTGATGTCATAAGATGCCACTAAACTATAGCTCTCTTTCCGGTCATCGCGAGCAATCCATACATTGTACCCCTCAAAGTCTTTTATCTGAGTGAGCGCATCCCTCTCATTCTCGGTGGCAGCTCCGTTAAAACGAATATGGAGACCATTCGACACCGGCGTCACCCAGAACGGAGGCGGATGCGGCGGCGTGGCGGCACGCCAGTCGGGAATGCCATCCCCTTCGTACCATTGGGTGTCAGCTTTGGTCGCTATCCATTCGTTGCCGTCGAGAATTGAATCATGTACACAAACGCGATACTTCCCTCGGTAGCCGTCCCCGTCGGTGTCGAATCCGGGATTGTCGTATATCCATTCGGCCCACATTGCGTTCCTGGCCAAGTCCGAGAAATCAAGATTCTCATAGTACTTTAGCGGGTGGTCTGGCAGATTCTGCTCCGCGCTGGCCGGATCGACATGGACATTTTGGCCGCCAAAGATCGCAACTGGAATGCTCAATTCTGCCCCTGAATGAAGATCAAACGGTCCAACAGATAGTACGGCTTCAGGGTAATGCCCCTGTGAAATAGAAATTGCTTCTGAACGATCACTCGGGTATTCCCAAACCGGATCCCATGGGCCTATTGATGCTGTGAATACATCGTCATAGTCAATCTCGCCGTTGCTCATAATGAAATACCGATTTCTGTCTCCTTCGGGATAGCCAATTGTTCCAGTTCCAAAATCTCTGAGGTTGTTTTTCATTCTCGGCCCAAAATCGGCATAGTAGTGCCATCGGTTGTACGAAAGTTGGTTGTCTTCAGAGACGTGGTCAAGGAATCTCATACCGATAGCTGAGAACGCCGACTTTCTTGGGATGTCTCCATCCCAGATGACTCGATCTATGAATTCGCCGTTGAAAGGATCGCCGTCATTATCGATGAACCAGAGTGAATAGAGGCTATCTTCAAAACCGCATCCGTAGAAAGATGAATATGTCCTCATAAGTCCGGAAAGGTCATCGGAGCCGCCTCCGTACAATCCAAGTGAAACTTGCGACTTGCAATACAAGCCGATATATGCTTCTTTTATGGATCTGAATCCACTGTTCTTAATTACAAACTTAAGTAGCACCATGTCTGCAGCGTAGCCAATGGACCAAGCATAGGACTCTTGTGATACTTCAATATCCAGAGGACGGGCATAGTATCCAAATGGAAAGTCATTGGAGTGACGTGCAATTGTATCCGTGTATGCTGTCACAAAATCCTCTTCTGACACGGCCATTCCGGATTCCGCACTATTCGTATCAAGTGTGGATCGTTTCGTGATACTGCCCCTTACACCCCCTAAGGGACGAAACTCCTCTCCACCAAGAGACCGGTGCCACCTGTTTTCACCCGTTGAGACGAGTGTGTCCTCTCCCTGAATCCCGCCAAACCAGAGACAGATGCGATACAAGTGGTCTATTCCTGACCCGGATGGATACTCACTTCCCATGTAAAGCCGATCACCAGTGAGGCAGTCTCTTAGTCCAGCCGCGTTGTCATAGGGACTGACACCAAGCCTTCCACTGTTTTGAACTACCAATTTCATTGATGATACTTGGTGTCGAGCAAAGCAGGTGTCGTAAGTTTGCGAATAGCCAGCAGGGGTTATGAGAGTCAATACCGCAATCAACGAAATTAGAATCGACGATCTTGATCTTAGAGCGTTTTGCACCCCTGTAGTTACTCCACTCTGTTGCACCGCAACCCTCCCTAATGCCTCTTGATTATGACGAATAATGGCTAAGTCTGTCAAGAATTATTTTGACAAAATATGGAGGGGGGGGGC
>JARGFS010000017.1 GCA_029211095.1 bacterium
CGAACTTGGATTTCCGGCTTCGGAGGCCGACGCGCTATCCGTTGCACCACGGGGGCAGTGACTGGCCGCTTTTGCCAGCGACCAACGGTTACTTGATACACTTATCCGACCTCAAAATCAACTGCTAAATTCTAAGCTTTTGGTCGGGTCGCCCACGGCTTGCCGTGGGAGCCAACGGAATTGGCTGCCGTCTCTAAAGTACCCACCGCAAGCGGTCATACACATAGGATCATTCGTTCAAAAAGGTCAGCTTTTCGCTCAGCCTATCAGACATGAAGTGATAATGCAGATGATCAACTTCCTGCCTGAAGCCGTTGTTGATCAGCACCTGAAAGTGATTCTCCAACCCAAGTTTTTCGGCCACTATCTTGACCGTCTCATCCAATAGAGAAAGCGTCTCCTGCTCTGTCTGATAGAAGTACTGTGACTCAGCCTTCGGGATGATCAACAAGTGCGTGGCCGCGCGGGGGCGGTGGTCCTGGATGACGATGACTTCATCAGTTTCATAGAATATCCTGGCCGGAAGTTCCCGGTTGATGATGCGTGTGAAGATTGAAGCCATGCCTAAACTTACGGATTAGTGGGTGGAAAACGCAACCCCATTGCTTGCCAAAATCAGGAATTCTCCTTAAATTAAAATTCTGTGACAGAATGGTCACCAGGATAGTAATTTAGCGAATATAGATATACTTGGAGGTTTTGCAAATGTCTGGTCATTCAAAATGGTCGACCATTAAGCGCAAAAAAGGTAAAGCCGATCAAGAACGCGGGAAAATCTTCACCCGTCTGATCAAAGAAATAACTATTGCCGCCCGCGAAGGGGGCGGGGATATCGAGGGCAACCCGCGCCTCAGGACCGCGGTAGCAGCCGCCAAAGGGGCCAATATGCCGGCCGATAATATCAAGCGCGGAATCCAAAAAGGGACCGGGGAACTTCCCGGCGTGGTTTACGAGTCAATCAATTACGAAGGGTACGGGCCCGGCGGCGTGGCGATATTCATTGAAGCTATGACCGACAATAAGAATCGCACAGTAGGCGAAGTGCGTCATATCCTGACCAAGTTCGGCGGCAATCTGGGAGCCAGCGGCTGCGTTGCCTGGATGTTTGACAAGTCCGGTGTTATCCTTATTGATAATGAATCGGCTGACGAAGACACCGTCATGGAAGTAGCCATGGAAGCTGGCGCTACCGATATCATTGCCGATGATCAATCCTACGAGATTCTGACCGACCCGGTCGATATCGATTCCGTTCGGTCCGCTATCGAAGCCAAAGGAATCGAGATGGCTTCGGCTGAAGTCACCATGCGGCCGCAGAACACGGTGAAATTGGAAAAAGAGTCGGAAGCTAACTCGATGCTCAAGATGTTCGAGCTGCTGGAAGAGAACGATGATGTCCAGAAGGTCTATGCCAATTTTGATATAGCCGACGACATTCTCGAAAAACTGGCAGGGTGACACTATCACGATGTGACACTATCACGATGTGACACTATCACGATGTGACATTATCACGATGTGACATTGTCACTTATTGACTTGGCGTAGACTCTTGTCTAGGCCAGTCACATGACGTCAATCCTGCGCGTTGCGCTCCATGACAGCGAGAGACGTGTTGACGCGTATGAAGCATAGCTCTTATCATTGACGTTTGGATTATCTACGCCCTGATGCTTGCCTTTTGTTTCCTGGTGATTCATCTTAGGCTATGCCTGAAAATAAAAAGCTCTCGGTCTCATTAATCATTCCTACTTTTCGCCTACTTTTCGGCGTGAAAATGTTCTGGTGGATTGCATTCGCTGTGCACTGGATTAGGAATACGAGCCTTTGGAGATTCTGGTCATTGACCAGACCGAATCGCACAATGAGACTACGTCAGAATTTCTGACTTCAGTTAGTGACAAAATCCGTCACATACCGTTCGGTCCGCCCAGCGCAGTCACTTCCCGCAATTGTGGTCTTCGCGAGGCCAAGGGGGATTTGATGGTGTTTATCGACGATGACACTACATTTGAGCCCGGCTTCATCTCAGCCCATGTCCAGGCTCACATAAATGGGTCCGAGGCGTTTCATATCGGGCCCAGTGGATGCTTCCGTGGATTAGGGTGGTTGGCAGTAACACTTATGACAAGAACGGTCCAACCAATACTCTGACCGGCTGTAATTTTTCCATTTTGCGATCTACTTACGAGCGGGTAGGGGAATTTGACACGAAATTTACCGGTACCTTAATCAGGGAAGACGCAGACTACGGGACTCGTTGTTTCAGGGCCGGTGTATCGATGTTGTTTGATGCTGATGCCTGTTTGACACATCACCGTGATCCGAGCGGAGGGGTCGATGTGGGGGGGAAGGCTGCTTCGAGAATTTTCGAGCCAGATGTGTTGCGGAATGAACTCTATTTCGCCCGTAAGCACAATTGTATGGCAATACAAATTGCGAATCTCTCGGAGGCTCACGCGGGCGATAGAAAATACCGGATTCAAACCCGATAGAACTATCAAGGAACTTCTGAGAGAAGCCGATTTAGCGGCCAAAAGACTTCTGTAGGGAAATAGCCTGTGATTCTATGAGTGGAATGTCGTGGCGATTATTTCTTGCATCGAATTCCCCAGCGGGAAATATCCGCACTGAAGGCAGCCCACTGCTCAGGGAAATTCCTGGCCAACCAGGGTTCTTCGACAAACCGGATATGCAGATTGAATAGAATGGCCATGAGCGCAAAATACGCACATATAAGTGGCGAAAAGAAGAAGAGAGCCTGTCCTGAAATAGCTACCAGGGAGCCGTAATACATCGGGTTACGGGTATAGCGATACAGCCCGGTGCATACCAGAGATTTCGGCGGTTCCCAATGCGCCAGAGTACCATTGCCGGTCCGATAGAAATCAAACGCGCACCAAATGAGAATGGCGAAACCAAGAGCCATGAGTATTAGGCCCAAATAGCAAGTATTTCCGCGCCAGGGGTCATATCTTGAGATTATGTACGGAATAAGACCGGCCGCTGTGCCGGGAAGAAGTAGAAAAGAGAATAGGGCCCGAAAGAACATTTTGTCGACTCCTCCGGTCAATTATAGCCTGGTATTGAGAAAAAGGCAACGTTCTATCTAAGTTGGGATGAGAGGCTTATTTGGTTGGAATCTGGATTCGCTCGGTATGATTGCCTTGATCGTTGGGGTCAACGTCGTTCATGATCCAGTTGAGAGCCAGTTTTTCCCAATTCTCGTTGGTTCTGGCATCGATCTCCCGCGCTTCATCGATAACCTCCGAAAGAATAGACAGGCGGTGTACCTGGCTCTGTACTTCCGGTGAGGAATGGATGATGGCAGCCTTGGCCAGACGATGTTTCTTTCCAATGACAAGACAGTCTTTGAGAATCTTCAGGACATTCTCGGGGGGTGGAACCAGATTGCGGGTATCAATGATAGCTGCAAATGAGACAGGATATTTCCTGACCAGCCGTTCCAGCGAAGCCTGAAATCTGAGCGCTTCCTGTTGGTCCATCTGTTCCGACAGCGTTATTCTGAGACCGAAAAGAGTCGGTCGAATCTTGTACATTTTGTGGGCCTGTCAACGAGTTTGATCGAGTTTGATTATGTGTAATTTATCGGCTCTTCGGAATCAGACTTTAGAAGGGCTCCGGAACGGGATGGTCATTTGTGGCTATGAACTCGGATTTTATGAAAAATTGACAACTTTTGGCAGGGACCCAATAGGCAACATGCCTGGGCAGGTGACAATGGTACCGTTTTTAACCAAAAGTCTATCCGATTGCGTTAGCGCCAACGATCGGTATAGCAAAGGGTACGGTCCCTTTCCGTACCCTTTGGCTGCGTCTCGACAAAGTAGGCGCCTAGAGACCGCCACTTCGGCGAGAATCTTGCGGCCCCGGCTTACACGGAGCCGCAAAGTCAATAAGTCAATCCATTCACCTTCAGAACAAAAACTATCCCCGGAAACCGCGCGATGGGCAGGAAGCAGATGGATTGAAAAAAAGTTGGTTGGTTGAACCACGCACCCGGACAGCCAGACGACTAATTTGGGGCGAGTCGTAACAGAGTCGTGAAATGGAATTGGAAAACAGAATGATGGGGAAATAGAATATCATTGCTGCTATCGCTGACCATTTCATCTGGTCATAATCAAACATGTCGAACCTCGGTGAAGAGTTAAGGTTTTAATGTTCTAATGCGATAGCGGTAGGACTATTTAATGATCCTGTATGTATGTTCTTTGTATTGTTTGTACTCTCAAATATCGCTGAGTTGGCGGAATCTGTCAAGTTATTTATATGATGGGCAACAGGTGCCGGACCGCCACCAAAAATATAGTTCACAAGGTAAGTTAAGTCACTGATATCGACAAGACCGCCGCCGTTTACGTCTGCTTCTAAATAACAGGAAGGGGAAGGGCCACCGAGAAATATGTAATTGACCAAGTGGGTCAAATCAGCGACATCGATTGAACCGGAAGATTTGCGTCACCTCGAATTCCGATACAGCAAGTTCCAGGGCTTTGCACCACGGTAACAGTTGCATCACCGGTGGTCGGCCAGATGTTGGCCAGTCCGTTGTAGTAGGAGAACGAAGTTCCGCGGCAATCAACCCAAAAAGTATCGGTTCCATTTACAAAAAAGTCATTGACTGAATAAAACCAGATGTCAGTAATAGCTCCAATCGGAGCGGCTGGGTTGATCACAAAGGGGATGAGACAAATGGTACCGTTGCCGACCGCAATGTCCGGCGACAAGACAGCTGTCAGGGCATTAAACGAAACCACTATGGCGCCGGAATCAGCCGCACTCTGTGATGTCAGGGCCCAGAAGGTGTCATCAGGTCCGGCGTCAAGGGAGGCTTTCAGTCGCCCTTTTGGCCGCGCCCAGATAGTCTCGGGCAGACTCGGGTTCTCGACCGGAGTGAGGAAAGTGCTGTCATATCTCAAAAATGAAAGGAAGGCACCAAGACCGGCAGTATTGGTGAGATTCATGGGTACCCAGACAGTATCTCCGGCATAGCCCGAAACGTCTACAAGAGAAAGGGAGTCATCGACCGAGACAGGCAGGCTGTCACAGTCAAGATAAGCAAAGGGGATGGAGGGAATGCAGAAAATAACTGAAAAATGGTGACAAGAAATCTGCGGTTTGGCATAGCAACCTCAATTGTTGTGCAACGAGCCAATTAGTTCGAACTCAAAGCCGTTAGTAGTGTTGGTCGTTACCGAGATTCAGATTCTTTTCACCTGAGCGATATGTTACATGTTCCGTATTCAGATTCAATATAGCAATCGTGATAATTCTGTCAATACATAACTCAAGGACAGGGCATTGGCGCCGGGCCACCGCCAAACATGAATTCTACAAAGTAGGTTAGGTCGCTGATGTCTATGAAGCCACTGCCGTTGACATCCCCCTCTTCAAAAGAGGGAGGGGGGAATCCGCCGTCGAACAGATAGCCAACGAGATAAACCATATCGGAAATATTCACGTCACTGAGGTGATTGATATTGCCGGGTAGTTGGCAGGTGCCTTTCATGAACCAGACATAGCAGGTATCAGAACCTATCCCGTCAGTAACCGAAACAGTGATATCATAAAGCGTATCTGCCTGAATACTATCCCGAAAACAGCTGAGGAGGCCCGTTGCCGATTCTATATGAATTCCCTCTAACGCTGGCGTACCGGAAACTATCCCGTACTCGATCTGTCCGCATCCGGAATTGTCACAAAAGAGCTGTACTTCGGCAACCGGCTCAAGAACTGGGATATAGCTTTGACAGCCGGATGTAAACTGCGGCGGCGGGCCTGAGTAAGATACGGAAAAGTGGGAAGTGACAGGACAAGCGGGGTAACATACCCCGGGATCCAGGGCTGTCACCCGGACTGAAAGTATCTGTCACACATCGTCTGTCTGAGGAACGTATGTCCAGACGCCTGTTAATGAGTCGATCTCTCCGGGGCCGCTAAGAAGTCGATAAATCAGTGATCCTCCCATTGGATCATCGGCCTCAAAGAGCATTGAGGCTGTATCACAGTAATCGAAATCGATTGTTTCGGTTGGATAAGATGTCCACTCAGGACGTAAACAGGGTATGCGGTCGATTGTCCAACAATGAGGCCCATCCCAACCGGGGACAACCGCTCCACCGGTAGTAGACCATAGCCAATTGGCTCCGGGGGGGTACCAGGTACTGTCAAGGCAGACTGTTTTGCCAACATCGTTACAACTTATCTCCATCTTAACGATGAAGGAAATATCCGATAGGCCGGTCGGGTAGCCTGCGGTGAAAATCTTAAAGGCACCAAAACCTATCGTATCTGCAGTCAGTCCGTGAAAATAAGTCGCGAATATCCCGCCGTCCCAAAACTGGCTCCAGTCGATAACAGGGTTCCATACAGACTGCGAAATGTCTATTGAAGCTCCGTCTGGTGACCACATTCTGAAGCCGTTGGTGGAACCGGTTATGAACTCGCCGGACTGGTTGTCAATTCTTACGTGGAACTCTATGGGGAAACAGGGGTCGCAGTCGAGTTTGCTCGGGTCTCAGGGGTATTCGCCCGCCACATGATCCAGCGTTACGGATGCGTTCTGGGACTGCGCTTCCCCAAATAGCAGTAACGGTAGAAAAGCGGATACAAAAACGGTGGCTAATCTTTTCACCTGAACCTCCTGCGGTTTCGGCTTGAAACTCAAGACGGTCATATCTTCGGAAAGCGTATAAAAGTTACAAAAAAGGAGTTATTTGTCAACACATATCAGGTTGACCGGCGTCAATGACTCCATCAGGTTTGGAAAAAATTCTGGTTGTTTCAGGGGAAAAACAGGCTAAATTGCTGGCTGAATTTGATTGAAAGAGAACAACTATGGCTAAGAATAAAAAGAAACCGGATCGAGTCAAACCACAAATACTCAAAGGTTTTCGTGACTATCCTCCGGCTGAGCAAATGGCTCGACAGGAGATGGTCAGTAAGATCAGCGGGGTTTTTGAACTGATGGGCTTTCTGCCGCTGCAGACCCCGTCGCTCGAGTTTGCCTCGACCCTGCTCGGACAGCATTACAATCAGGATTCACTGAACGAGTTGTTTGGGTTTTTAGGACCGGACGAAGTTGACATGGCACTTCGGTACGAGTTCACGGTTTCCTTAGCCCGTTATGTTGCCGCTGACCCAAATATCGCACTTCCGTTCCGAAGATACCAATACGGAAACTGTTGGCGGGTGGACAAACCGGGGCCGGGGCGGTACCGGGAGTTTATGCAGTTCGATATAGACATCGTGGGCACCCAGAATCTGTTGGCCGATTCTGAGATCATGGCCGCTATGGTGACTGTCTTTGAGCATCTTGGTATCGAGCGGTTTGTGGTTCGCTACTCAAATAGAAAAATTCTCAACGGCTTGATAGAGTTTGCCGGAATCGCTGCCGAGCGAGGAGGCGATGTAATGCGGATCGTTGACAAACTTGAAAAGCAAGGCCGCGAAGCTGTAATTCAGGAGCTTGGCCCGGGGCGGACCGACAAATCCGGTGACAAGATTCCAGGGCTGGGTCTTCCCGGTGAGCAGATTGCGAGCATTGAAGGTTTTCTGGATATCGCCGGGACCAAGGGATCGCCCGCTTTGGATGAAGCGGAGCGTTTGCTTGGAGAGATCGAAGTGGCCCGCGCCGGGATCGAAGAGCTCAGACAGATTGATAGTTTCCTCAATGCGATGAAAATTAACCGGGAGCATACTGAGGTTGATCTCACTATCGTCCGTGGGCTCGGCTATTATACGGGTCCGGTCTTTGAGACAACTCTTCTCGATCTTCCCGAATATGGCTCCGTTTTCTCTGGCGGACGCTACGATAATCTGGTGGGTCGCTTCACCGGTAAATCGATTCCCGGAGTCGGTTCCTCAATTGGACCTGACCGTCTTCTGGCGGCGCTGATCGAGCTGAAGAAGCTCAAGATGAGAAAGTCAGTCTCAAACGTCCTGGTGACAGTCATGGATCGGGAACATATCAATGACTATCTGGCATTGGTGCGGGAACTTCGGGAAGTGGGGATAGCAACTGAGATTTTTGCCGGTGATACGAAAAACCTGACCAAGCAGATTAAGTATGGCGATAAAGTCGGCATACCATTCGCGGTGATAATTGGCTCCGATGAATTCGAGCGTAGCGAGGTTACGGTCAAAAACCTTGATGCCGGCCGTGAAAAGGCGGAACAGACCAGTGATCGGGAAGAATGGCTGAAAGCCGAAGATATTCAGGTTACGATGCCGCGCTCGGAGCTAATCAGTTACCTGAAGAAGCATTTGTCTTAACGAGTCTTCCATATGAGTTCAACCGAAAAAGTGTATGCCGGCATTGATATCGGGGGGACCAATATCAAATTTGGCCTGTTCAACAGTCAAGGTAAGATTCTGCATCGTGAGCATCGGCTAACCATGGCGGAAAAAGGGCCGGAGGTGTTGATGCACCTGGTCACGAATATCGCTGAGCGATTACTGCTATTCGCGGCCGAAGAGGAGCTTGATGTGCGTCATCTCGGAGTTGGGACGCCCGGAGCGGTGGATTTCAAAACCGGGCAGGTGATCGGCCTCTGCCCTAATATCAAGGGTTGGCAGGGAACACAAATCGGAAAGATATTGACTGAACGGCTGAATATGCCGGTTTGGGTTGACAACGATGTCAACTGCATGGCTCTGGCCGAATCCAAATTCGGAGCGGCAGCGGGAGGGGGGACCACGGTCTGTTTGACACTGGGGACCGGCGTAGGTGGAGCAATTCTGCTGGATGGTAAACTTCATCGTGGCGCAACCTATTCAGCCGGCGAGTTGGGGCATATGTCAATTGAGAGCAATGGGCAGGATTGTAGCTGCGGTAATCGGGGTTGTCTTGAGGTTTACGTAGCTTCCTCGAAGATAGTCGCGCGTGTGAGAGCGTTGCTGAATAGTAATATGACAGACTTGTTTGAACGGTTACTTGAGGGAAAAGTCGAAAACTTAAACGTCAGGAAAATTTTCTCGGCCTTCAAAGGGGGAGACGAAGTAGCTACAAAAATTTTGAGCGAAGTGGCTTCTCAGGTAGCGACAGCTTTGGCTGGAGTAGTGAATCTTATCAATCCAAACTGCGTAGTTATTGGTGGAGGTATCGCCGAAGGGGATCATGGTTTTGTGGCTATGATTGACATGGAGATTCGGCAGCGTGCCTTTGAGACAGCTACAAACGGTATGACTGTTGTTCGGGCTGCCCTTGGGAATGATGCGGGATTTATTGGCGCCGGACTTCTTGGAGAAATGCGATAATATATAAATATTGAAGGGAAGACAATTATGGCAAATACAATTCGTGAAGCTCCGTTGACATACCGGCTGGCCTCCTGGTACGGAATCGGTTTAGCCGGTTGCTACCTTCTCTATGGCGGGGTGAAGATTATTCTTGGAATTCTGGACCGAAACTATTCCGATTTGGGGAACCCTATCTTTTTTGCAATTGTCGGTGTGATTCTGTCCGGTATAGTGTTTGGCTTTATTGATGCACGCAAGTGGGGCTGGTACGGACTAATTGGAGTCAACGGGCTGATAGTTATCTCTGCTCTGATAGGGTATAGTGAGTATCTGAACCTGATTCTGCTGGTTTTGTCCGGAGCGGCGATCTATTTTCTAACGGCCGAACCGACTCGCAACCATCTGGCTTCCAGGCAATGATTTTTCTGTTGACTTTGAACTAAATCTATGTAACTTCGACTCCGATATTTCAAAGTATCAAGTTGGCGCCCTAGCTCAGTTGGTAGAGCAACGGACTGAAAATCCGTGTGTCCGCAGTTCAATTCTGCGGGGCGCCACTTTTTTTATCTAACCCGTCAGCATTACTCTTCCTACATTTTCCTTGTAATTCAACTCTTCTCTTGGCTTATTCTCCATTGAAGCAATTATGAAGACGACCACGATCGAAATTCCCGGACCACTGATTGTCCAGCCGAAACTCTTTCATGACAATCGGGGTCACTTTGCACAAATTTTTGCAGCCAAAGATTATGCCCGGCAGGGAATAGAGGTTAGTTTTGTACAGGACAATTATTCGGTCAGCCTGAAAGAGGGTACAGTCAGAGGAATGCACTACCAGTTGGTTCCATGCGCGCAATCAAAACTAATCCATGTGGTGGCTGGTGCTGTTTGGAATGTGATTGTTGATCTTCGCCAGGGGAGCCAATGGTTCGGAAAATGGTGGGGGATTGAACTGTCGGCTGAGAATCATACCCAACTCTTCCTGCCGGAAGGATTCGCCAACGGTTTTTGCGCTCTAACCGGAAATGCGGCGGTTTGCTACAAAGTCGATCGCTATTATTCGCCCGAACATGAGCGCGGCTTCCGCTGGAACGATCAGTCAATTGGAATCGACTGGCCTGTTAAAGAGCCCATTCTATCCGAACGGGACCGGTCCGCACCTTTATTTGAGGAAGCGGAACATAATTTTTCAATGGTGTCACCATGACCAGAGTGCTTGTCACCGGAGCGGGCGGATACATTGGCTCCACACTGGTCCCCAAATTGCTTTCTCAGAATTATGAAATAATTGCCGTTGATCGTTTTTTCTTTGGTAAGGATAAACTGATTGGCCATCCCAACCTGACCGTCATCTGTGAGGATACGCGTCGTCTCAAGGCCGCTCACTTTGATAACGTTGATGCCGTTATCGATTTGGCCGCTATCTCAAATGATCCTTCGGCGGAACAGTTCAGTCGCCAGACCCGGGAGATAAATTCGGTCGGCCGGATTCGTACGGCCAAACTGGCGGCCACGAGTAATGTGCCCAGATACATTCTGGCCTCAAGCGCTGCCGTCTACGGCTCCAGCGATGGACCGGCATCGGAAGAGGCTCCAACATCGCCTCAAACCGTATATGCCGAAGCTAACCTTGAAGCTGAAGAAGGAGTGCTGCCTCTGGCCTCCACTGCGTTTTCTGTCACAGTCATTCGGCAGGCCACGCTTTATGGTTTGAGTCCGCGCATGCGTTTCGACTTGGCTGTCAACGGCATGACCTTTGGGGCCTGGAAAAAAAGACGCTTGCCGCTGATGCGCGATGGCAGCCAGCACCGGCCGATGCTCCACGTGCAGGATACAACCGACCTGATGATTCATCTCCTGACTGTGCGGACCGATCTAATCAACGGGGAGAGATTTAATATTGGCTCCAACGAGGCCAACTATAAGTTGTCTGATCTTGGCAATACTGTGGCCAAAGCAGTCGAAGAAAAAACCGGCGAGTCGGTGGAGATTGAGTGGTACGGTGATCCCGATCAGCGCAATTACATTCTGGACTGCAGCAGGTTGAATGCGAAGCTTGGCTGGACAACTACAAGAACAGTTTCTGAGGGAGTTGGAGAGATGCTGGATGCTCTCATGGATGGGAATATTGACAAGGATGATATCACTATAACCCTAAAGTGGTACCGGGAACTGACCCGTTGGCATCGGATCATCAAGGAAGTTGAAATGTACGGCGGAATTTTGGATATCGAGTAGCTATGGCAACTCCTCGCGTTCTTCTGTTGGGTGCCGCAGGCCAGCTTGGAACTGGTGTTGGAGAAATACTGCGGTTAGCCGGGATTGAAATGGTACCGGTTGTTCGCTCTGAATTTGAGGCCGGATCTGAGAGCGTGACCTCCCTTGAGCGATTTGGCCGGCTTGATTATCTCATCAATTGTATTGCATTCCACAAAGTTGACCAGTGTGAGCGGGAACCAAACCTCGCCTTTGATATCAATGTCCGTTTTGTGCGCGATCTGGCTCTGTTCTGCAACAGACAGGGTGCGAGTCTGATACAGATCAGTACCGATTATGTATATGACGGCAAAACTCAGGCGCCTTATTTAGAGACAGACAGGACCGATCCGCTCAATGTCTACGGCATCTCCAAACTGGCCGGCGAGAAAATGGTTCTGGCGTATGCGACGCGTCCCTTTGTTTTCAGGGTTTCTTCGCTATTCGGATTCTCCGGCCGGGCCAACCATAGTATGAATTTCGTGGACAAAATGCTGACCCAGGCGGCTTCCGGAGAGTCAATCCGTGTGATTGAAGATCAGGTAATGTCACCGACCTACACCGAAGATGCCGCGCGGGCGATGGCGGCGATAATTACGCGGAATGACAGGAACTATGGTCTCTATAACGTCTGTAATAGCGGCTCATGCAGCTGGTACGAGTTTGCCTGCAAAATTTTTGAGCTGAGTTCAATTTCGGTCGAGATTGCAAAAGCCGCTTATGATAACTTCCATTCAAAAGTTACTCGGCCACAGTTCTGTTCCATGAACAATGACAAGATCAACCGGATCCATGAGATGCCTCATTGGGAAGTGGCGCTGGCGAATTATATAAAAAAACGTGCGCAACGGGAGGGGGCAGATATTGTTTAGAGGCGTTATCCTATCAGGCGGGCATGGCAGCCGATTGTACCCGGCCACAAAAGCGGTGAGTAAGCAACTCCTGACAGTTTACGACAAACCGCTGATTTATTATCCGCTGTGTACTTTGATTGAACTTGGCGTCAGGGATATTCTTATAGTCCTCAACGCGGATGATCGGGACCTTTTCTTCCGGCTGCTCGGAAATGGTAATCAGCTGGGACTAAATATTCAGTATGCAATTCAGACCAGGGCCAGAGGGATAGCCGATGCTCTCTTGATCTCCCGGGCGTTTGTCGGAGATAGCAATGTCGCTCTGATTCTGGGTGACAACATTTTCTGCCGAAACGCAAAGCTAAAGAAGGCAGCAGGTGATTTTGAATCCGGGGGCGCGGTGTTTGCGTATCCGGTCGCAAATCCGAGTGAATTTGGAGTTGCCGAGCTTGACGCTTGTGGCCGAACTGTCAGTATTTCCGAAAAGCCGGACGATCCGGACTCCAATCTGGCCGTGACCGGACTGTATCTCTATGACTCAACAGCCTTTGATATAGCTTCCAACTTGACACCCTCGGATCGGGGGGAACTTGAAATCACCGATGTCAATCGTGCCTACTTGAGCCAATCCAGGCTCGACTGCACGGTTCTGGAACCGGAAGAGTTCTGGTTTGACTGCGGCTCTCCGGACGGATTACTTTCGGCCAGCAAGAAAGCGCGAGAGATGATTCGGGAGCAGAATCTATTGCTCGGCTATATCGAAAGAGCTGCGCTGGAGCAATCAATGATAGATGAACAGGAGTTCCGGAACCTGCTGGACAATATTCCGCTGTCAACCTACAAAGAGAATCTGCTGAATCTGTAACAGCGCGGCTTTGGCCCGACAAGCGTTCACACGGTTTTTTGTTGTCATGTTGGTTGCTTGAGAACAACTTAGGTTCTGTAGCGTAGACAGCAGCAGTTTGTAATCTTAGGCAACAATACAGGGCGCCGTTTCGGCGTTATTCGATAGCAGAATGAAAGTCCTTCATCTCCCCACTAATATTGCTTCCCAGATGAGCGTCACGGTCAGAGCGCTTCGCGAGATTGGGATTGAAGCCCGGGGTATGGTCAGAGACAATAGTGACTTCCAGACCGGCGACGGTTTGGAGCACTTTTGCATTTCATCGCGTAGACGGAACCCGATCAAAGGAGGGATTGAAACTTTTAACTGGTGGAGAGCGGTGCATTCAGCTCTGAAGTGGGCTGATATTGTTCATTGGCATTTTGGCGATCCGGTCCTTCCGGCAAATTGGGACCTCCGCTGGCTGCAAAAGCAGAACAAAGCCCGGCTGATTGAGTTCTGGGGGTCTGATATCCGGTCGCCGGAGAAAGCTGCCGAAGACAACCCGGAAATCGGAACCATGTATCAACAGCATCCGGAACTTGTTGCCGGGTCTACGGCTCGTTCGCTCAGTCGCCAGAAAAAATTTGGCCAGTTTGGGTTCTCGGCAATCGTTACCGGTCTGGAACTGTCTGATCATCTGCACCGAAATCTCTTCCGCCAGAGTTACCAGGGGAAACCGCGCCTGTTGCTTTCCGAGTTCAGCCCCCGTTATCCCGATCCTGACAACAGTTGTCCGGTTCTTGTTCATGCTCCGTCAAACAAGCTGCTCAAAGGGACGACAGCAGTGTTGAGTGCGGTAAATTCTCTGAAAGATCAGTTGCCGTTTGAATTCCGGCTGATACAAAACGTCTCCCGGTCCGAAGCGCTGAATGTGATGGCAGAGGCGGACATATTCCTGGATCAGTTTGTAATCGGTGAGAATGGGCTCGCTTCGCTGGAGGCAATGGCTTTTGGTAAACCGACTGTCTGCTACATCAAGCAATCGGTGGCTGAGCAGCAGAGCGATGATTTCCCGATTGTTAACGCCACCGCTGACAGTCTGCCAACTGTTCTGGCACAGTTGATCGAAGACGGACAGGCACGGGCAAGATTGGGTCGGGAGGGGAGAGCGTTTGTAGAAAAATATCACGATGCGACAAAAATAGCCGCCGATCTGGTTGATATTTACAAAGCAGAATTGGCGGCGCGAACATGAAGACCAAAAATCCTATCAAGCGCTTAATCAGTGAGTCTTCGGTTTACGGCCTGTCGACCACTTTGACCAGGGTTACCGGGGTGCTCTTGATCCCCGTCTATACGCGTCTATTTGCTCCCGATGAGTACGGTGTGATTGCCCTGCTTACTTCCATGCTCGCACTCTTCACGACTTTTTTGGTCCTCGGGTTGGATAACGCTTCGGCCAGATGGTACTACGATGACGAAGATATCACCCGAAGAAAAAATATTATCAGCTCCTGGTTCTGGTGTCAGTTCTCGCTCAGTCTGATTGCCTGCGGTCTGCTCTTTATCTCCGCCGAGAGGCTGTCATTGCTTCTTTTTGATACCGACTTGTATACAGAGTTGATCAGATTGATCTCGCTCTCGCTTCCGTTGGCTTCGTTTTTCAAAGTCTGCGGGAATCTTCTGCGCTACCAACGCCGGGCCTGGACCAGTTCGGCTTTTCATTTCGCGGACAGCCTGATAACAATCGGGATCATCATTTTGATGGTGGTTTTCTGGAAGATGGGACTTCGCGGGATTTATCTGGCCCGGTTGACTGCGGCCGGGTTCACGGCTGTTGTCGCTATCGCTCTTCTCAAGGGCTGGCTCTCTCCGTTCTGTTTCTCGTTCGGTCGGCTGAAGGAGATGCTTCGGTTCAGCCTGCCGCTGGTACCGGCTGGTCTGGCCATCTGGGTCCGGATGTCCTCGGATCGGTTCATTATTCAGCTGTTCCAGTCGCAAAGCGAAGTTGGCCTGTATACGGTCGCTTTCCAGGTGGCTTCGGCTGTCGCTTTGTTTACGACCGCCTTTGGATTCGCCTATGGTCCATTTGCTTTTTCTATTCTCAAAGAGGAGCAGGCCCCCAAGGTATACGCAAAAGTGTTTGATCTTTATGCCGTCCTGGGCATTCTGCTGGTCACCAGCCTGTCGTTGTTCGTCGATCTGGCATTCCAGCTCTTTACGACCAAGGATTATTACGCCGCCGCAGTCTGTGTGCCGCCACTGGCTTACTCGTTTGTTGTCTATGGTGCGCTCACAATTGCGTCGCTCGGACCAAGCATTGTCAAACAGTCCGGTCCGGTCGCCAAAGCAATTCTCATAGCCGCCGGTTTGAGTCTGGCCTTTAATTTTTCGTTGGTTCCACTCTGGGGGAAAGAGGCCGCCTCCTATTCAAACCTGATTGCTTCGTTGAGCGGTGTAATCTATCTCTTTGCCGCCAGCCAGAAACGCTACCGGATAGAGTACCGTTTTCTTCCGGTTATCACTCTGCTGATCTATTCCTGCCTGGTGATCTGGCTTGGCTACTATCTCCCTTCCGGATCGGCGGTCGGATACTCGTTGCGAGCGGTTCTCAGCCTCTCGGTAATACCTGCCGCCATGATGCTGAAGCTTGTCAGTCGCGAAGACCTCCTGTTGCTGAAGAGGACTGGAGTCATTGAGGAGCGGGAGGCACAGCGATGAAGATTGCTTACGTCATTCACGGTTATGCCAGTGTTCCGGTCGGAGTGATGCGCAAGGTGGAAGGGCAGATTGACTGTTGGCGAAAAGCTGGCAGGGAAGTGGCGCTCTTTGTACTGGTTAAGGACGAGGAGACGGTTCGGGAGAAGTTTAGTGTCAATCAAGAGATCGGGCTAACTACGGAAATCTACCAGCGGCGACTTGAACGGGTTTCGGCGATAACGCGACTTTGGAAGCAGATTGACACGTGGCGACCGGACTTGATCTATCACCGGTATGATCTTTATCATCGATCAATCACGAGATTCGCCGAGCAAGTTCCGCTTATTCTGGAAATCAATACGGATGACACCAGAGAATACAAGAGCGGTGCGAAGCTGATACACTGGCTGAATCTGGCCAGCCGGAAAAGACTGTTAACTTCCGCTTCCGGTCTCTGCTTTGTCTCATCAGAACTGAGCCGGTCCAGTCGCTTTTCAAAGTTTAAGCGTCCGTCCGCCGTCATCGGTAACGGCGTCGATATCTCACTATTTGAGACCCTGCCTCCATCCCAGGCGACCAGTCCCCGACTGCTGTTTATTGGTTCCAATCGGTACCACTGGCACGGTGTCGACCGTCTTGTCACCCTTGCGCGGCAGTGTCCTGATTATGGTTTTGATATCGTAGGGGCTACCGAAGCTGACTTATTTGTTGATCTGCCTCCCAACGTTCTGTTGCATGGTTACATGGAGCCAAGCCAGTACAGGAAGGTGATGGAACAGGCCGATGTCGCGATTGGGAGTCTTGCTCTTGATCGGATTGGGATCAGGGAAGCATCCCCATTGAAACATCGGGAGTATCTCGCCTCCGGGTTGCCGATCATAGCCGCCTGCAAAGACACCGACTTCCCCGAACCGGTCGAATTTATCCTGGAATTGCCCGGAGACTTTGATCCTGCCAGCCTTGTCACAAGAGAAGCTGTTGAGCAGTTTGTTCGTAAGTGGCAGGGGAAACGCGTCTGTCGTGCGCAGGTGAAACAGATCGATATGACTGTAAAGGAATCCGCCCGGCTGGAGTTTTTTGAACAGATTCACAATGGGAAGATGTCCTGATGCGGTTCTCCCTGATAATGGCCACCATCAACCGGCGCGAGGAGGTTGCCCGGATGATGGCATCCCTGGAGCGGCAGAGTAGCAAGGATTTTGAGCTGATCCTGGTTGACCAGAACAGTGACAATCGTCTTAACGATTTGGTAGAAACTCATCGTGCCCGTTTTGCAATCGTTCACCTCCGTTCTCAGCCCGGTTTGTCAAGATCAAGAAATGTCGGGCTGAATTACGCCCGGGGAGAATTTGTTTCCTTCCCGGATGATGATTGTCTGTATCCACCGGAATTGCTGGAACAGGTGTTGGACTGGATGCTTGAGAATGAACAATATGTGGGGTTGAGCGGCCGTTCCATTGATGAGTCCGGCCTGTCTACGGTGACTCTCTTTGACCGGGAAGCGGGGGAGATAGACAAGCAGAATATCTGGAAACGGATGACTTCGATTGGCCTCTTTCTCCGATGGAATGAGCAGACCAGACAATTTCGCTTCAACGAAGAACTCGGCGTTGGGGCTGGTTCCGGTTTTGGCGCGGCGGAGGATATAGACTTTCCTCTTCGTCTTTTGGCGCACGGGTTACGACTGTACTATCAGCCTAAAATCGGAATAGTGCATCCCCCGGTCGCAACCGTATTTGATAGGGTTTCGGCCAATCGGGCTTTTCTGTACGGAGGGGGAACGGGGCGCGTCCTGAAGCTGCACCGCTATCCTCTGCGGACTAAGGCGCGGGCTCTCTTTCGTCCCTTAGGAGGGGTGGCGTTGTCACTGGTTTCAGCCCGACCGGGCAAAGCACGCTACCACTGGAGCCTGTTCAAGGGGAGGTTGCGAGGGATACGAAGTTGAACCTGTCAGACCGACTGTACGCCGCAGCGTTGCTCTTGATGCCTTTTACTTACGGCACCAAGTTTGCCCTGGGATTGAACAATCTAACCTGGGTTGATCCGACACTTATTCTGGGGTTGGCTGTTTTTCTGCTGGTGCTTCCCTCTCTGGAACCGCGGCTTTCCCTGTTTGTTGTCCTTGCCGCATTCGTGAGCGGTGCGCTCGGTTTTGTCCTACTGAACATCTCCGGCCCGGCTCTGTCGGCGATCTACGCCGCCCTCCGAGAACCGACTCGTCTGGCGCTCAATGTTGTCTTTTTCTGGGTCTCAATTGACTATTTTCGCAAGCGCCCCGCATTCGTGATTAAGTGGCTGGCTATAAGTGTGACAATCCAACTGGGGCTGGCGATCTATCTCTGGCTGGCAGCGGCGTCCTTTGTCCCGCTCTTTGAACCGGCGGCCAGCTACAGTCGAGACTATGCCATCCGGCAGCTTGTCTGGTTTGGACAGACTCCTATCATGCGGCTGGGGGGGACCTTTATGGAATCTCCTCCATTTGGGCTTTTCATGTTCTCCGCCTTTGCCCTTTTCTCCACTTTGATCTACAAGGATAGAGCACACTATCCCTGGCTTCGGATCGGGTGGGGGCTGTCACTGTTTGGTCTGCTCGGCTCATTGTCAGATCAAATTTACCTGGCTTTCCTGCTTTTTGTACTTATTGGCGGAGCCTCCATGATGAGAGGGAAGAGTAAGGTCGTGGTCAGAGTGGCGGCGGTAGTTGTCCTGCTGGCCATCAGCCCGTTCCTGGTGGAGCGGATATCTTCAAAAGTGACCGAGGCTAACTCTCTCAAAGCGTACAATGCAATGGGTCAGTCCGGGGGGGAGCGCATTTTCCACGCCCGGTATTCTCTTGAGATGCTGACGAATAATCTGGTCAGAGTACCGTTCGGGGTAGGGCCGGGAAGGTATGGAGCTTATGCCGCCCGCACGGCAGTTTTTCCAACCACGGTGACGCCGCAGGTGACAATTGTTGAATGGATAGTGGAGCACGGGCTGATCGGGTGCTGTCTCTTGCTCGCGTGGATTGTGCTGATTGGGAGAAGGGCTGTCCGGTCGTACGGGCTGTTCGGATTGGCGGCGATAAGCGGTCTGTTTGTGGCCAATCTCTTTCAAGGAAACTGGAAGTGGGAAGCCTGGTTTTTAGCCCTGGCCTTCTTCTTTGTTTCAGGCGAAAATTCAGATCAACAGAATCATGGTGGGCGAGAAGACAGTTCTCTTCATGAGTAAGTTAATGACTATTGATATGCGGATGCTGCAAGCGTCCGGCATTGGAACCTACATATCTAACCTTGTCCCGCGACTGATAAAAAATTGCGGGAATATCTGCTTTTGTCTGCTCGGCAACTATAGCCAGCTCCGAGAGCTGATAGGGGCTGAATCGGAGCGAGTGATATTTCGGGAGTCTGTGGCTCCAATCTACACTGTTAGGGAACAGCTGAGTCTTGTTCGGGCGATACCATCGGAGACAGCCCTGTTCTGGTCGCCCCATTTCAATATCCCGCTGAGCTACCGGGGAAAACTGATGGTGACTGTTCATGATCTGTTCCACTTAGCCATGCCGGAGTTTGTAAACGGATTTGGCAAGCAGGCTTATGCCAAAACGCTGTTCGGGAGGATCAGGAAGAGAGCTTCAATGGTGCTGTTTGATTCGGAGTTCACTCAATCAGAGTTTGGTCGCTTGCTCGGTCCGCCCCATAAAGAGAGCGCAGTCCTGTATTGCGGGGTCGATCCAATTTGGTTTGAGGCGCCGCGTGGTACTTTGGGGAACGAAACGCCATATTTGCTGTACGCTGGTAATATGAAGCCACACAAAAATATATGGCGTGTACTTAATGTAGTTCTTGATGATAAACGATTCAGCCAGTACAACTTTGTCATACTGGGCAAGAGCGAAGGATTCATCGGCGGTGATACCAAAACTAAAGCGCTGGCCGAGGATCATCCGGACAGAATTCAGTTTGCCGGATATGTGAGCTATGACCGTCTGAGAGCTTATTATGCTAATGCCGCTTGTCTTGTTTTCCCATCCCTTTACGAAGGGTTTGGCCTGCCGCCGCTCGAAGCAATGGCGGCCGGGACTCCCGCGCTGGTTTCCGATAGGGCTTCGATTCCGGAAATATGCGGCGATGCCGCACTCTATTGCGATCCGGAAAGTGAACCGGATATAGCCGACAAACTGGACCGCATCTTGAATGATCAGAAACTTCGTGAAGAACTGATCGGTAAAGGAAAAGAACGAGCGGGCTTATATTCCTGGGATCGCTCGGCTGAACAATTGGGTGAAATCGTTCGAAGTCTTCTGAATTAGAACTCGCCAACTGTCAAATGTTCAGTAACTCAAGAAGCCAAAATCAGAATATTTTTCCATCCGTTTGGGAAAGTTATTCGTCCCGGCCCACTCAGGCGGTGAGTAGCCTCCGGCATCTACGCCCTAAGTGATAAAGACACAGCAATTTACTCATACTTATCGACAATGAGAATTCCGGCACAATACTTGTAATGCTATTAATCGATGAGAGAAAATCTAAAAGTAGCGATAGTCCATGACTGGCTGGTGATGACCGGTGGAGCGGAAAAAGTTCTGGAGCGCATGATCAGCGCCTTCCCCGATGCTGACCTTTTTTCCATTTGTGACTTCCTGAGCGACGATGACCGGAAGATGGTAAAAGGGAAAAGGGCCAAAACCAGTTTTGTGCAAAAACTACCCTGGGCGAAAACAAAATACCGATCTTATCTACCGCTTATGCCATTGGCGATTGAGCAGTTTGACCTGAGTGAATACGACCTCATCATTTCAAGTTCATACGCTGTGGCCAAAGGGGTGATCACCGGCCCGGACCAGCTTCACGTCTGTATGTGCTACAGCCCAATCCGCTATGCCTGGGATTTGATGCACCAATATCTGGCCGAGACCGGCAAGGAGCGTGGAGTACTTTCCTGGGTGGTTCGCTACCTGTTACACAGAATTCGGATCTGGGATGTTCGGACGGCTAACTCGGTCGACCATTTCATCTCAATCTCCAGGTATATCTCCGGGCGGATAAAGAAATGCTATCGGCGTGAGTCAACCGTCATCTACCCGCCGGTGGACTGTGACAAATACCGCCTGTCCGAGACAAAAGAAGATTTCTATCTGACGGCATCAAGATTGGTCCCCTACAAGAGGATTGACCTGATTGTTGAGGCTTTCTCAAAGATGCCGGACAAAAAACTGGTGGTGATTGGGGATGGTCCGGAGTTCCGGAAGATTGCCGCCAAAGCGAGTCCCAACGTTACCCTTATGGGATATCAACCGGATTCCGTTCTAATAGAAAAGATGTCCCGGGCGCGCGCATTTGTTTTTGCGGCCTGCGAAGATTTTGGGATCGTTCCCCTCGAAGCTCAAGCCTGCGGTACACCAGTCATTGCCTATGGACGGGGTGGGGCGTTAGAAACGGTAATCGATGGTGTCAGCGGTCTGTTCTTTGGAGAGCAGACGATTGATTCACTTATCGAGGCGGTAAGTAAGTTTGAACAGAACGAGAAGCAGTTTTTACCGGAGTTGATCCGAAAGCATGCCGAGAATTTTTCAACGAGACGTTTTGACCATGAATTCTCCGCCTTTATGGACAACCTCCTGGCCGATAATCGGTCAGACCTCCTGACCAGAAGACTCACCCTCAAACGGGGGGGAGACCGGGAAACCGAACCAAAACCTGAGACTGATCCTATCATTGATGTCTCGGCAACCCACCCAGCTGCAATGGAGCATTCTATCAAGTGAAAAACAGATTGTCCTTCAAAAGAGACAGCGAACGCCCGAAAACGAGAGCGCACAGTATCAACGAGAACGTCAATCTTGCTGATCTCCTCCAAATAATCCGGTCAAATTTTCGGCTGATAGCAATTGTCACGCTGGCAATAATGATCATAAGTGCCGTTGTCACTCTTTCCACACCGGATAGATTCAGTTCCCGCGCCAGCCTCCTTCCGAGCGGGCAGACCGACCGGATGGCTTCGATAAAACTTCTGGCCGGGTTGTCTTCAAAAAGTACCAATGAGAACTCCTCTGAACTCTTCCCGCTAATTCTCCGTTCTAATTCGGTGCGGGATTCCGTGCTCGCGGCGAACTATTCACTGACGGTAGAAGGATCGAAAACGAGTTACAGGTTGTCCGACTATCTGGGCAGTGACAACCAGGACCTGCTGCGGGAGAGACTGAGTGCGATAACGGCAATCGACACCGACACCAAAACAGGTTTGATTGAAATCGCGGTTGAAACAACTGCCCCGGAGCTTTCGCAAGCGGTTACCACAGAGTATTTGGTCCAGCTGAATCGCTACAATGTACAGGAGCGGCAGACCGAAGCTGGCCGAACGGCGGAATACCTGGAGCGAGAACTGGCCGAAAAGCGAACTGAGCTAAGCAGGGCCGAAGACTCTCTGTCACTTTTTCAATCTTACAATAGGAACTGGCGCACCAGCTCAGATCCCGGTCTGCTGACAGAACTGGCCGCACTTAAACGAGATGTGGAGATTAAGGCCGAGGTATTCGCTTTTCTCAGTCGGGAGTTGGAATCAGCCCGTTTAGAGACCCAAAAAGATACCCCGGTGATTCGGGTGCTGGATCATCCGTCACTCCCTACAATCAAATCGGGACCAAGACGTATTCTGACCATTTTTATGTCAGGAATCACTGCTTTCCTGATGCTGGTCATGCTGTTTATTGGTCGCTCGCTTCTGCAACGTAACAGAACAGCTTCTCTCAGCGGAGTCAATAGGCCGACTACAGGGGAGAGTGGAAGGCCCGCAACTAAGTCATTGGCCGAGCCCGTTGTCGATTAGCCGGAGAGACGCTTAGAGCTGATCGATAATCATTTATGTCAATGGCTCGGAAGATTGTGCCTGTTTTTTCCGTTGATTTTTAAATCAAACTACAGTATTATGGCCGAGCTTTTGTTAAGGAACGTTCTCGGCTAACCGAGAATCATGGTACTGGTGGGGTTCCCGAGCGGTCAAAGGGAACAGACTGTAAATCTGTCGGCGACGCCTTCGAAGGTTCGAATCCTTCCCCCACCATTTTTTGGGCCTCACGCCTTTTTTTTGCCTTTCCTCAAATTTCTCTGAACAAATTGAAACTGGATCGGTTACATCCATTGATGCCGGTCTTGAAAAGACCAGAAACTTAACAAATTTGAGGGAGAATAAAATGTCACATACTTTACCCGACCTGCCATACGGCTACGATGCTCTTGAGCCGTTTATCGACAAAGAGACAATGACAATTCACCACACCAAACATCACCAGGCCTATATCAACAAGCTCAACGATGCCCTGCAGGGACAGGACGGACTTGCCGGGAAATCTGCCGAAGAACTGATATCAGCGCTTGGCAGTATCCCCGAGGCAATCCGCATGGCCGTTCGCAATCATGGTGGTGGACACGCCAATCATACATTGTTCTGGACCATTATGAAGCAAGGGACCTCTTTTGGAGGGGCTGTTGCCGATGGGATCAACTCCACCTTTGGTTCGCTGGAAGGTTTCCAGGAGAAGTTCTCGGCTGCCGCAGCCGGTCAGTTCGGGTCCGGTTGGGCCTGGCTGGTGGATGCCGGGGGGAAACTTGAGATTATGTCTACCCCGAATCAGGATTCTCCTCTCTCGCAGGGGAAAAAGCCCCTTTTATGTCTCGATGTCTGGGAGCACGCTTACTATCTGAAATATCAGAATCGCCGTCCGGATTACATTAAGGCATTCTTTAATGTCATCAATTGGGACAAGGTGAATGAGCAGTTGGCTTCCGCTTAATATCTGATTGACACTTTAGTTAAAATCTAAAACGCCCGGTTTCCGGGCGTTTTTTTTTGTGTGAATCTGATTGTTGTTTATTTTTTCGACGTGTATGTTGGGTGTCAGTGAGTAGACAGCCAGAAAAGCAGCGCGCCGACTATACCGAAGGCTCTATAATTCGATCGATTCTCAAAATGGGAATCCCTTCGATGTTCGGCTTTCTCAGTCAAAACATATATTCTCTGGTTGATACCTATTGGGTGGCGCAGCTTCCGGAGGCCGAAGCTGCCGTGGCCGGAGTCACATTCTACGCGACCATTCTCTGGGCTTTCTTTTCTTTCAATCAGTTAGTTGGCCCCGGATCGGTTGCTGTCATATCCCGGCGCTATGGAGAGAAGGAGTATGACAGGGCAGAAACCGCCATCAAAGAGACCCTCTTGCTGAAACTTGGGTTTGGATTTTTCTTTGGCGTTGTCGGGTATTTCTCGGTCCACTACATGTTGTTTGCTTTGGGAGCCAGGGGCGAAGCTTTGGACCTGGGCAGCAGTTACGGGCAGACAATGTTTTTGGGGATGGGGATAATGTATGCCACCTATTCCGTTTTTACCGCCATGCGTGGCATTGCCAATCCTTCGATAGCAATGATCCTCATGATCGGCTCCAACCTGCTCAACCTGATTCTGGATCCTCTTTTCATCTTTGGATATCTCGGTTTCCCGGCACTCGGTATCAATGGAGCCGCGGTCGCTTCTGTCATCAGTTATTCAGCCGCTTTTTCGATAGGCATATTCCTGTTTGCCACCGACCGCACCAATGTCGCCCTTCATTGGAGAAGCAAGGTACCGGTCAGTGTGGCTTCGATGTGGCATATTATGAAAATCGGTATTCCCTCGTGGGCCGGCTCGATTTCGTACTCGGGAGCACGATTAATTATAATGCCGATGGTAGCAACTTTCGGAACTCCGGTCGTGGCCGCTTATGGGGTGGGGAACCAGGTCAATTCTTTCGGCATAATGATCCTGGTCGGAATCGGTCTGGGACTGTCTTCCCTTATCGGGCACAATATTGGGTCAAACAAATTGGCCCGGGCAAAGAAAACGGCCGACCAGTCAATTCTGTTGGGCGTGGCCATTATGGTCGTCTTTGGCTTGGGGACTTTTATCTTCAGCAAAGAGATTATGGGGATGTTTTTTGACACTCCGGAAACGCTGGCTATCGGATCAATTATGCTTCGTGTGTTCGCAGTTGTTTTCCCATTTTGGGGTGCGTTTATAATGATTGAGGAAGTGTTTGCCGGGGTGGGGAAGAACAAACCGGCGATGGCTGCCAATATTGTAACGGCCTGGGTCTTTCAGGTGATACCGATCTTTGCCGCAACCAAATTCTTCCACGCTACCGAGTTTACCGTCTGGTGCATAATGTCAGCCAGCGGTGCGATAACTTCGATAGCCTTCTACTTCTACTACCGGCGGGGGACCTGGCTGGCAGCCAGGGTCTGACGGCTCACTCGATTGAATTGTATTCACAAATGGGCTGGGTTTCAAAACGGTCTTGCGCAATCGCATCTGCTCGGTCTAATGTGTAACCTATGTAAACGGTCATACAGAAATAATCCTGGATTCCTGCCTTCGCAGGAATGACTTGAAATCGGCAAGTCTGCCTTAACCCATTAGCGACCAACAATGCTACAATAATAGGCTACGTTCAAAAGCAAGGCGCCGGTGGGGGGCCGCCTGAGAACATGTAGGAAACGAGATCGGTCAGGTCGCTGATATCAATTGAGCCGTTGCCGTTAATGTCGACTTCTTCAAGGCATGGCGTAGCGCAGCCATCGCCAAAGAGGAATGCGACCAGACAGGTCAGATCAGAAATGACCGCATCCTCGCCGTCCCCATCGACATCGCCGCGGTTTCCAACACAACAGGAAGGCGTATAAACCAATTGGCCATTGTGGAAATCGATAGCGCGTTGGGGCGGATTACCTCCGGTCGAGGCCAGCAGGCAGGAGTCAGGTGAGCCGCCGTAATTGGGGGAACTTCCGGTGATACTGGTGCCCGCTGGATCAAAGACTTCACGGGAGAGAGCTAAGAATTCAGGGGCCCCACAGATTCCGGAGTTTGTGTCATTAACGGCGATCCCATTGTCATAGCAGTTATCCCAGACAAACTTGATCTCACGGGTAAGCTCCGCGTCCGGCGGCAGATCAAAGACAAGACGCGCCATCGCAGTTGGCTCGGCAGGAGGAAGCAGATTGGGGGTGGAGGGCATATCGAAATTGGAGGTGGCCACAATCTTGAGCCGCGCAGTAGAGCCTATGATTGTGTCGGTGTAAGCGAAAACTTGCCAATCGGCGAAAAGATCGGTCGGTAGGACTTCAACAAGACTCAGGCCGGTGGTATCATATTCGATATGAAGCTGGTAGCCGAGTAATTCATTGACGCCGGAGATCATGATATCGACCGTGTCCCGCCCATGCCCGGCTCCGGGAGAATCAACGAGAGAGATTGTATAGGGATCGATTGCTGTCGGTGTGATAGCAGAGTCCGAAGACCATGACATGGAGGTGCAATAGCAGGGGGCAAGCTCGCCGGAAAGTTCACGAATCAGGGCGACCAGATCTCCTACGGAAAGAACCACGCCATCGCAGTTGAAATCGGTTCCGGTGATTTGAGGCTCTGGCGCAAACAGGAAGACGCCCAGTCCGCACCTGAAGTAGGAAGCAAACAAGGCGGCATCGGCAATTGAAGAGGAGATGCCGTCAAGATCAATATCGCCGGTGGTGCAGACGGTATCGGCCAGAGAAGGGGCGACGTTGATTTCTCCTCTGGAAGCGGTGGCCGTGAAAGAGATAAGCAACATGGCCAAAACGAAAAGCTGGGTAAATCTCTTCATGAAACTCTCCTGACCTAACACAATCAGTTTTCCTGCCTAAACAATCGATGTATCAAAGAGTCAGATTAACTACCTTGAATGTGAGAATTCACGGTTGTCGGTATTTTGCGTTTGTACGGTTATAAAATAGTCTGGAGACTCGTTTTTGTCAATGGATTCCTGTGATCGCGCTGAGATTAACCGCTGGAACAGAATGCTTTCCGGAGGAGAATCACCCTTCGACAAGCTCAGGGCGACTTGGTGGGATTGGTCGCCCACGGCTTGCCGTGGGAGCCGAAAGGTTTGGCTGGTTTTTCGATGAAATCACCTTTCGACAGGCTCAGGGCGACTTGGTGTCAAGGGGTAGTCGCCACAGTTTGGAAGCAATACAAGGGCAGGATTCCTGTGATCCCGCTTTCATCCCAACCTTTTAGGTTGCTTCGGCCCCAAGTTCGTGTATCTTGTCAAATTCCGCCCGTCAAACGGGACGAATTATGAACTGATACAACAGATAAGAGGACAGACAGATGCGCTGGTCGCAGACATATATACCTACTCTCAGAGAAGCTCCTGCCGATGCCGAACTCATTTCTCACCAGTTAATGCTGAGGGGAGGCTATATTCGAAAGTTGGCCTCCGGTGTCTATCTGTATCTTCCGCTAATGCAGCGGGTCATTGACAAGTTCTCCCAGATTGTCCGCGATGAGATGAATGCGGCCGGGGCACTGGAGATCACGATGTCGGTACTCTGTCCGGCTGAAATCTGGCAGGAATCGGGTCGGTATGAGACGGCCGGTAAAGAGCAGATGCGGATGAAAGACAGGCGGAATCATGAGATGGTTCTCTGCGGCACCCATGAAGAAAGCGTGACGACATTGATTAAAGGGGAGGTGAAGAGCTATCGGCAACTTCCGATGAACCTCTACCAGATTCAGGTTAAGTTCCGGGATGAAATTCGTCCCCGTTTTGGGCTGATGCGTGGGCGTGAGTTTATTATGAAGGATGCTTACTCGTTTGATGCTACCGAAGAGTCATTTGAAGTTTCCTATGGAAAAATGGTCAACGCCTATTTCAATATTTTCAGGCGGGCCGGGATTGAAGCAGTCAAGGTGGAATCGGATACCGGTGCGATGGGCGGGAAAGCGGCTCATGAGTTTATGTTCCTGGTGGATACCAACGCCGGTGAAGAAGTGATTATGTTCTGCGACAAGTGTGACTATGCAGCCAATTCCGAGAAGGCAACTTTTGTGGACCCGAATAAGCCAACTCTGGACACGGAAATGAAGGGGATGGAGACGGTGGACACGCCGGGTGCGGCGACAATTGAAGAGGTGACCTTTTTTCTGAAAGTAGAGTCGACCCGCTTGGCCAAGACGCTTATGTATATGGCCGATGGCGAGCCGGTGGCGGCCATGATCCGCGGGGACCGTGACCTGAACGAGATAAAGCTCAAGAACGCGCTGGGTGCGATTGAATTGGAAATGGCCACTCCGGATCAGGTTCAGCAGTATACTTCGGCGCCGGTCGGATTCGCCGGACCAATTGGTCTCAAAGAGGTGAAGATTCTGGTCGATCCGCTGGTGGCCGAATTGAAGAACTTTGTGGTCGGGGCGAACGAGAATGAAAAGCATATCGTGAATGTCAATATAGATCGGGACTTCAAGGCGGATCTGGTGGTGGATTTGAGCCTGGCCGCTGGAGAAGATGGCTGCCCCAACTGTGACGCGGGGCAACTGATCTGCAAGAGCGGGATCGAAGTGGGGAATACGTTCATGCTGGGGACGAAATACTCAGACGCACTTGGGGCGAAGTTCCTGGATGAGAAAGGGGCCGAGCAGCTGATCATCATGGGCTCCTATGGGATTGGCATTACCAGGACGCCGCAAGCCGCTTTGGAAAAGTACTGCGATGATAAGGGGATTATCTGGCCAAAGAGTATAGCGCCGTATCTGGTTGAGATTATTCCACTTAAGCCAGGCGACCAGACACAAATGGAGGCCGCAGAGAAGATTTATAACGATCTGGAAGCGGCCGGTCTGGATGTTCTGATGGATGACCGGGAAGAGCGGCCGGGGGTCAAATTTAACGATGCGGACCTGATTGGGCTGCCTATCAGGATCACTATTGGTGATAAGTCGTTGAAGGATGGCAACGTAGAGCTCAAGGCTAGATGCGAGAAAGATTTCGCGCTGGTTCCGGTTGGGGATATCGTAGGGGCTGTCAAGCAGCTGGCCGAGCGGTTGAATTAGTCAATAATTTTGTTGCTCGGTAACAACTTAGACCTTATATTCTTCAGTTACAGTGGGTGTATGCCCACTCTTTTTTTCTTGGGTTTTGGACCGGCGCTATGTATGATAGAGAGACGAAAACAACAGCTGTATGAGCTGCTCGAAGAGCCTCTGCAGAAGCAAGCGTGTGAGATCGCCGATATTGTACTCTCGCAATATCGCAATAGTCACACGGTTCGACTTTTTATCTATGTTGAAGGCGGCGTTTCTCTTGAGAAATGTGCCGAGGTGTCAAGACTGGTTGGTGACTTGATTGACGGAACCGAGCTCTTCAGTTCCGGATACACCCTTGAGGTGTCATCCCCCGGTCTGGACCGACCGCTGCAAAACATTCGAGATTACAGATACCGGGTGGGAGAGACGGTGAAATTGAAATTCGCCGACCCAAAAAGAAAGAAGACAACGGCTCGCATTTTGGCGACCACCGGCAATGCTGTTGAGTTTGAAGAGGATGACAGCTCCTTTACTGTCGATGTGGCCGAAATTGAGCAGGCTAAAATAGTTTTTTGATGGAGACGATCATATGGCGTTCGACATGGTAGAAGCAATGACGCTTATTGCCAGGGAGAAGAACATAGATTTCGACACGGTTGTGGAGACCCTGCAGGAAAGTCTGCTGGCCGCAGCCAAAAAGAAATACAAGAATACGGAGAATATCTCGTTTCGTTTTGATCGCAAAACGAGCGATTTGCTTATGATCGCCACCAAGACGGTTGTAGACGAAGTCAATGATCCGGACGAGGAGATTGTTCTTTCCGAGGCTCGCGAAATGGATAAAGAGGCCGAAGCTGGCGATGAACTTGAAATCTATATCGACTACGAGTTTGAGTTCGGCCGTAACGCGATTGCCTCGGCTAAACAGATTTTGATTCAGAAGGTGCGCGAAGCTGAGCGGGATCGCATTTATGAAGAATACATTGATAAAGTTGGTACGCTTGCATCCGGTGTGGTTCAGCAGATTGACAAAGGGAATGTAATTGTCAATCTGGGACGCGGCGAAGCTATTTTGCCTATCAAGGAACAGATTCCCCGTGAAAAATTCCGCCAGGGGGATAGAGTTCGTGCCTACATCCTCGATGTTCAGAAAAATATGCGCGGTCCGCAGATTATTCTGTCGCGAGTGAGCAACGAGTTTCTTCGAACGCTGTTTGAACTGGAAGTTCCGGAAATCTATGAGCGTATCATTGAAATCAAGGCGATTGCTCGCGAGCCCGGAGAACGGGCCAAGATTG
>JARGFS010000180.1 GCA_029211095.1 bacterium
TGTTTGGGTTTATATGCCTCAGGGTTATACTGGTGTAAAAAATATTTATGGTAAGGCTAATCCATCAACTAATGGGTACATGTTGAATCCGTCTCCAGTGTCAACATAGAGACTTGCCGAAGTGAGGCCTACATCCGCCGTTATGCTGGCAGTGAAGGCAATCTGAGCATCATCGGCGGCCGGTATCGCGGGTACCGTTGTGGCTCCCTTAATGGAGACCGGGTTAATTTCGAGCACTGAGTCTCCAACCAAGACCTTTCCGGCCAATCCGGGATAGTCCGCCTGATAGCGAAATGTCTTGAAGGTGGTTGCAGCGTCTACCACAGCTCCCTGGACTGTCGAGCCACCCGTAAACAATGGGCTCTGATACTGCCAGACAATCTCTCCAGCCGGTGTTACCTCGCGGAACTCCCCATTAGGGGCATGAGTGAGAATAGTGTTTCCATTTGGAAGACGCTGAATTCCGGATTGAGCAGTAGCAAAATAGTCTTCGGGTGGGGTGGTTGAGTACGTCCACACTGGGGCTGCTGGCTCATGAGCTACACCTGGGCCGGGAAGAGGGTAGTTGCCATTGACATCGACAGTAGATATTGCCTCAACTCCAGTTGAAAAGCCCCAGTTTCTGCCGTTACTAAAGGCGAGGATGTTACCTGCTCCCGGAAGGCCGGGCTTGATCCACTGAGTGTCATGTTGCCCGTCCATTGTCATGTCGGTTGAGTCTCCAGCGCGATAGGCGGCGGGGTTCCCCCAACGATACAAGATATTTCCGCCCATTCCAGAGTTTCCGCCAGAATTGGTTGCGGCCTCGGCAGTAGTAGTACTATGGTCGACTATCCAGAGTTCACTGGTCCTCCTGTTACTGATCATGATTTGATCCAAGTCTGGATTGTAATCAAGACCATTAGCATGCAACCAATCCTTTGACAACGCTCCGTAATTGAAGTCCATAAGTTCGGGGTGATCCTCAACAACGCCAAAGTTATTCTTAGTGGCGTCAAAGTCCTGAATTAAGTGATCGTAGCAGGTCCATCTCCAGACAATATCACCACTGGTTGGACCGGTCTGCTGTATTTCCAAGACCATCTCCGCCCAGATAGTGTCATCCGGTATGCCAACGGTATCCTTGCCATCTGCGATAGCTTCCGCAATAGGTCGGTAATCCCTGACGAGTATTAGCACGTTTCCGTTAGGCATCGGCGCAATATCATGGTGCATTCCATAACTGGGATCAGGATCGGACCAATCCCAAATGACATTGCCATCCCAATCATACTTCAGGAGACGGTTGGCACCTCCTTCGTTTCGCAATAGATCTCCGTTTTCGAGTAGATAAGGGGCGCCTCCCCATGTCATGCTCGAGTCTACCCATGTATGCACAACTCGTCCATACTCATCAATTAGGATAGTGTATGGTGTTGCACGGGGGCCGAATATTGTATAGCCTCCCTGGCCGGTACCATCATGTTTGAGTAATCCAACTGTATGTTGGGCTGTTGCCGAAACAGCGACAAAAACTATGAAAATGAACACAAAAACAAGAATATGCCGCAACTGTGAGAACCGCATGGATTACCTCCAAAAATTCGTACCTCTGCGTAGAAGGGACGAGGGGATGTAGAAATTTAAGACCGACTTAGATTCGTCGTAAAAAGCAAGTAAGTCATTAGTACTCATAGGAGCCCATTTATCTGCACTCCTGCTAATAGAATACAACAAAATAGAGATTTGTCAATGTAACTTGTTGTTCTTCATTGGTACCAGATGCATTTATCCATATTGTCGGTGGAAGGATAGGGATTATTGACCTCATGTATCGCTCTGTTTACATGGATTTCGCCGAACTTGCGACTATATCTGATTTTAATTGGAAATATTAGAAATGGAGTTATCTTGGGTGCGGACTGATCAATACCCACCACCGATAGGAGTATTCACCGATGATTCGCAAACTTTGCGTCGCAACAACGTTTCTGGTTCTAATATCTGTTTTGACAATCAAAGCCGAATCGGCCATGCAGGTTCGTGTATTCACTGAAAATCGGCAGCAGGCCGTTCAATTGAAATCGATAACCCTGGATAAGATAGAGAGTAATCCTGACTTCACCGATATAATCACGACTTCCGGTGAACTTGAATTTCTGAAGTCTCTTGGCTTTCGCACCGAAGTGACCCATGCCGATCTGTCGGCGTTCTACCGCTCCCGTTTTGATCAGACCCGCGATATGGGCGGATATAAAACCCTGTCGGAGATTAATGCATACGTTGACACCCTCATTTCCGATCACCCGAACATAATTTCACCCAAACAGGTGATAGGGCAGAGTCTTGAGGGGCGAGACATATACATGATCAGGATTTCAGACAATCCAACAATAGATGAACCAGAGCCGGAAATTCTGTATACTTCGGCAATTCATTGCCGTGAAGTCATAACGCCAGAGGTTCTGTTCTACTTCATTAATTATATGGCTGATTTGTATGGTATTTCCCCGGAAATAACCGACTTGATCGACAATCGTGAGATGTATTTCATTTTCAACGTCAATCCGGATGGGTACTATTATAACGAAGTTACCGATCCCGGCGGCGGCGGGCTGTGGAGAAAGAATCGCAGAGACAATGGCGACGGCACTTTTGGAGTCGACCTCAACCGTAACTTCGGCTATCAGTGGGGTTACGACGATGAAGGTTCATCCCCAGTCACCGGTTCGGCTACCTACCGAGGGACTGGGCCATTCTCTGAGCCTGAGTCACAGGTTATGCGTAATTTTATTGAGAGTCGTGACTTCTCAATAATAATCTGGTACCATTCCTATTCAAATCTTCTTCTCTGGCCCTGGGGCTACGACTACCTTTATGCCGAAGACGAACTTGTTTTTCGGGAGATTGGGGATTCGGCGACAAGTTGGAATGGGTATGCACCCGGCCCCAGTTGGACATTGTATCCGGTGAACGGCGGTACCGATGACTGGTGCTATGGCGAACGGACCACCAAAGATAAGATTCTCTCAATGACGCCCGAAGTTGGCTCAAGCAGTGATGGCTTCTGGCCGGCAACTTCGAGGATCGCCGATCTTGTCTTTGAGAATCTGCAGCCGAATCTGTTTTTTGCCAGGATTGCGGACAATCCATACAGTCTGGCTCCACCCGATCAACCCCAGATTTACGTCCTGCCCACAGCTGACAGTGCGGCTTACGCAATTTTTTGGTCAGCTCTGCTTGGTGATAATCCGGCCGTTAATTATGAGCTGGTAGAAATGCAGGGGTATACACTTGGGACCGATCCGGCCAACGATTTCTCCCGGTGGGAGAATTCAGGCTTTGTTATCTCATCGGCTCACGCATCTTCTTCTCCCACCAGTTTCTATTCCGAGTCGGGGGATGATCTGTTCAATAGTATGGCTTCCAAAAACTCGTACCTCGTTCAACCCGGCGACACACTCACTTGTGAAATGTATTTTGATATCGAGACCGACTGGGACTATGCCTATGCGGAAATCTCCACCGATGCCCTCAACTTCAGCACCCTGGCCGGTAACGTCACGACTACCAGTAATCCCAACGGAAATAATCGTGGCGATGGAATCACCGGTGTCTCGGGCGGCTGGGTGCAGGCCAAATTTGATCTCTCCGCTTATGTTGGCTCTCAGGTCTATTTCCGCTTTTCCTACTCGACCGATGGCTGGGTAACAGAACCGGGAATCTGGATTGATGATGTCTACCCGACTGAAATTTATTCAAGCGAAACGGTCATCTCTTCCAGCATATCCGACACTGTTTACAATTTCACTAACCACCCGGTCGGTTTTTACTACTACAAAGTTCGCGCTCAGGATCAGGAAAACCAGTGGGGCAGATTCTCACCGTTTGGGATGATCCAGGTAATCAGTGGAGCTGTCTGCATTGACTCCGATGGAGACGGCTTTGGCGATCCCGGCCACCCGGAAAACTCCTGCCCGGTTGATAACTGTCCCAACGTTTTTAATCCGGATCAGGCTGATTTCGATGGAGACGGTATCGGCGATCTATGCGATGAGTGTACCGATCTGGACGACGACGGTTTTGCTGATGCCGGATTCCCGGCCTCACTTTGTCCTCTTGACAACTGCCCCACTACCCCGAATCCGGCTCAACTGGATACCGACTCCGATGGGGTAGGGGATGAATGCGATGACTGCACCGATACGGATGGGGACGGCTTTGGCGACCCCGGCTATGCCGCCAACAGCTGTGCCGAAGATAACTGTCCATCAGTATTTAATCTTTCGCAGACAGATGCCGATACCGACGGAATCGGTGATGACTGTGATGACTGCACCGACATAGATAATGATGGCTTTGGAAATCCAGGCTACCCGGCCAACAGCTGTGCCGTGGACAACTGCCCGGACCAGCATAATCCAGGTCAGGAAGACACCGACAGCAACGGCATCGGTGATGCCTGCTGCTGCCAACTGAGGGGAGATGTTGATTCATCTGGGAATCTTGACATTTCTGACCTCACGGCGATGGTCGACTACCTGTTTGCGGCTGGATCTCCGGCGGGATGTCCCGCCCATGCTGATTTCAATGGTGACGGGGGCGTGGATATCAGCGATCTGACTTGCGTGGTCGATTACATGTTTGGGGGCGCTCCGGAGTGCCTGGTCCCCTGTCCGTGATTCTATTCCGGCCTGACCAAAAAACAATGGCGGTAAGCTATGTTAGTGCTGGTTACCGCCTTTAAGATCAGTAGCTTGTCTCCATCAGACAGATATTTTCTGCTTGAATAAAATGCAGGCAAAGTTATATTGTCCCCCTCAGATCGCCTGACTCAGGCAATCGATGTGAGGCCGACGTAG
>JARGFS010000181.1 GCA_029211095.1 bacterium
GAAGGTATTGCTGGAGGTCGAGGTATTGGCGGTGGTGAGATTGTAGTTCGGGTAGGCGTCCCACAAATCCCAACTGACCTGGTAAAAACCGGCTGTTACGCCGCCGCGGAATGAAAGTTCACTCAATCCTTCGGCTACTGTCGGATTCCCTTTGAAATAGTACTGGAGGCCGGTTGAAAGGCCATAGACCTCTATTTCTGACTGGAGATTGGTGACCGATGTCTGAAGACCGCCGGTAGGAGTGTAAGAGTAGTCACCCTCCTGATTCTGTCCCATCTGCAACCAGTATTCTCCGCCCAAAGACCAGGCAAATTTCTCTTTGAAGACCGATCCAAACTCCACGCCAAATGAGTTGGCCTGACCCAACCAGCCGACAGAACCGTTGTTGAAGTTGTTGGTCTCAACGGTGGCGAAATCGTTGTAATCATTGTGACGGTTAATTCTGTTGGTTGAGAAATTGGCTGAGATCCAGGCCAATTTCCGGACATGCTGCTTCTGCATTTTTTTGAAATAGCGTCCCACGATTTCATCTTCTGTCTCGGCCATGGTAGGTACCGAGCTGAGAGTGAAAACCGCAAAAACGGCAATTAGAATAATTTTCTGAAAACGCATAAGGCCTCCTGGAAAATAATATGATTCGATTTTCTTTATTTATCGGCCAGTCGGCACAGATTCTTGATTGATCGGGCGCGTTTGAGGGGAAAGAAAAAGGCGGGTCGAATGACCCGCCTCAGTATAGACGAAACTATTGCAAGACAATTACTTGTCTGTCATGGAATAGTCCATTGCGGCCAGCTGTCGGTATAGATTCCAACGCCTATCACAATCAATCTGCGCGGCATCCATCAACCGGCGGTAGCGTTCCGGATTTTGTCCTTTCAGCGACCGATATCGATTCTCTACTGCAGCGTACTCTTCAAACGAAATCGAGGGCGCTTTGCAGTCCAACTGAAGTGGATTCTTGCCCTGATCGATCAGAGTTGGGTCATAGCGGTAGGTCAGCCAATGACCGGACTTGACCGCCCGGTCTTCCTCGGTCATCCCTTTGGCCATGTTGATTCCGTGAGCGATACAGTGACTGTAGCAGATCAACAGAGAGGGACCATCGTATTGCTCGGCTTCAACCATCGCCTTGACAGCCTGATTGTAGCTGGCCCCGATGGCGATCTGAGCAACATAGACATTGCCATAAGACATCATCATCAAGCCGAGATCCTTTTTCGGCAGTGGCTTCCCGGCGGCGGCGAATTTGGCAATTGAGCCGCGCGGAGTTGCTTTGGACATCTGTCCGCCGGTGTTGGAGTACACTTCGGTATCCAGAACCAGCAGATTGACATTCTTGCCGGAGGCCAGAACGTGATCCAAGCCACCATATCCAATGTCATAAGCCCAGCCATCACCCCCGATTATCCAGACAGACTTCTTGACCAGGAAGTTGGCGATACTCTTGAGTGCGGTGACTTCCTCAGAGGCCGGGAGGTCGTCCAGCTTGGCCAGCAGTTTTTTCACTCGTCCACGCTGGACTTCAATCTCTTCCTGTTTTGTCTGCACCGCCTTCAGAAGTTCATCGAACATATCCGGCACAAGTTTCTCAACCAACCCCAGAGCGTACTCATGGAGTTTATCGGCCGTGAGCCTCATGCCCATTCCGAACTCGGCGTTATCTTCAAACAGAGAGTTGGACCAGGCCGGGCCAAGCCCATCGTAACGCACACAATACGGAGTTGTAGGCAGGTTGCCGCCGTAGATGGAACTGCAACCGGTGGCGTTGGCGCAGAGGGCGCGATCACCAAACAGCTGGGTCATCAGTTTTATATAGGGCGTCTCGCCACAGCCTGAGCAGGCACCGGAGAATTCAAACAGGGGCTGGACAAACTGAGAGCCCTTGACCGTCTCGATATTGAAGCGGCTCTTGTCCGGTTCCGGAATTTTATCAACAAAGAAATTCCAGTTGTCCCGTTCCTGTTCACGAAGCGGGGCCTGGGGCGCCATGTTAATGGCTCTGATGTCAGTCTTGTTCCCCTCGGCGTCTTTCTTGACGACCGGGCAGGCCTGCACGCAAATCTCACAGCCGGTGCAATCCTCGGGGGCTACCTGCAGGGCGTAGTACATTCCGTCAAACTGCTTGGTCCTGGCTTCGACATACTTGAATGTCTCGGGCGCGCCTTCAACATCAGATTTCTCAAAGACTTTGGGTCTGATGGCGGCATGGGGGCAGACCAGTGAACAGATGTTACACTGGATGCAGGTTTCAGAATCCCAGACCGGAATATCAACCGCGATGTTGCGTTTCTCAAACTTGGTGGTCGCAGTTGGATAGGTGCCGTCAAGCGGAAATGAAGATACAGGGAGGTCATCGCCGCGACCGATGATAATCTCGGCCGTTACCGACTGCACGAATTCAGGAGCATTCTCCGGAACAATCGGTGGGCGTCCACTATCTGACGTTATCTCTTTTGGATATTCAACTTTTTCAATAGCGGCAACCGCGCCATCCACGGCGGCGAAATTCATATTGACGACTTTTTCGCCCTTGGCTCCATAAGTGTCAACGATAGCCTTCTTGATTGCTTCGATCGACTTCTCCTTGGGAAGAATTTCGGAGATGTAGAAGAAGGCGGTCTGCATTATCATGTTAATACGACTGCCCAGTCCAATCTGCTTGCCAAGTTTGAGGGCGTCAATAACGTAGAACTGTGCCTTTTTGGCGATGATTGCTTTTTGTACCTCTCTTGGCATCCGGTCCCAAACCTCGGCGGCCGTGAAGGGACTGTTGAGCAGGAAAGTACCCCCTTCGGTAAGCTTTTCCACCATCTCGTATTTTTCAAGGAAGGAGAAATTGTGGCAGGCCACAAACTGTGCCTGTTTAATCAGGTAAGGTTTGCGGATCAGTTCTTTTCCAAAACGGACATGAGAAACCGTGACGGCTCCGGCCTTTTTGGAATCATAAACAAAGTAACCCTGGGCATAGTTGTCTGTGTTTTGGCCAATGATTTTGATAGAGTTCTTGTTGGCGCCAACTGTGCCATCAGCACCCAGTCCAAAGAAGAGGCCTCGGAAATTGTCCCCTTCGATATCAAAGGATAGATCCGATTTGATGGATGTGAAAGTAACATCATCCTTGATACCAACCGTAAAATGATTCTTGGGCTGGTCACTCTCAAGATTGTCAAAAACGGCCTTGGCCATAGGCGGGTTAAACTCTTTGGACCCAAGTCCGTACCGTCCGCCAACAATCAAGGGGCGGTCATCAAACGGAGCTTTCCCGGAATCAAGCGCCTCACTGATTGCGGTCTGAACATCGGTGTAGAGAGGCTCGCCAACTGATCCCGGCTCCTTGGTCCGGTCCAGAACGGCTATTCTTTTGACCGTGGCCGGAAGAGCCTGGGCGAAAGCGTCAAACGAGAATGGACGGTAGAGTCTGACCTTAATCATGGCGACTTTTTCGCCACGCTCCACAAGGTTGTCGACAGTCTCATGGACAACCTCCGCTCCGGTTCCCATCACAATCACGACATTCTCTGCTTCCGGATGGCCAAAATAATCAAACAATTTGTATTCACGCCCGACTGTCTGGGCAAACTTGTCCATGGCGGCCTGAACATGGTCCGGGGCAGCGTTGTAGAATTTGTTCCCTGTCTCGCGCGACTGGAAAAAGACATCAGGGTTCTGCGAGGTTCCCTTGAGGGTGGGAGTGTCAGGTGAAAGGGCACGTTTGCGATGAGCGGCAATTGCATTTGAATCCATCATTGCCCGCATATCATCGAAAGTTATCTCTTCAACCTTCTGGACTTCGTGCGAAGTACGGAAGCCATCAAAAAAGTGAACAAATGGTATTCGGCTATCCAAGGCCGCAGCCTGGGCTATTAGGGCCATATCCATAACTTCTTGAACTGAGCCGGACGCGAGCAGGCCAAAGCCGGTTGACCGGCAGGCCATGACATCGCTATGATCTCCAAAAATAGAGAGAGCGTGGGAGGCAACGGCTCTGGCGGATACATGGAATACGGTGGGCGTGAGCTCCCCCGCGATCTTGAACATGTTCGGAATCATCAGCAGAAGGCCCTGTGAAGCCGTATAAGTGGTCGTCAGGGCTCCGGCGGTAAGAGCGCCATGAACAGCACCGGAGGCTCCACCTTCTGATTGCATTTCGACCACATCAGGGACAACACCCCAGATGTTTTTCTGGCCGGCGGCTGACTTGGCATCAGCCTTTTCACCCATATCGGAAGAGGGGGTAATGGGGTAAATGGCAATCACTTCGTTAGTCGCGTGGGAGACGTAGGCCGCGGCAGTATTACCGTCAATAGTGACCATGCGTCTGCTGGTCTTCCCGTTGAGTTTGCCGCCTTTGGCGGCCTCTTTTTCTTTAACAGCCTCGTTCTGCATCTTCTATCTTCTCCTAAAAATTGTATTCAAATATATGAGATTATCGGTGATTTAGTCCTGTTTGGAATGAGTAATTCCTTTTTGAGCCTGATATTTTCCCTTTTTGTCGGCATACGATGTCTGGCAAACTTCATCTGCCTTTATGAAAAGGAGTTGGGCGATCCCCTCGTGTGCATATATTCTGGCCGGCAGAGGAGAGCTATTAGTTATGGAAATGGTGGCGAACCCTTCCCACTCCGGCTCGAACGGGGTGACGTTTACAATCACTCCACTTCTGGCGTAAGTTGACTTACCAAAACAGACAGTCACTACTTCACGCGGGATTCTAAAATACTCACGCGATTGGGCAAGAATAAATGAGCGCGGGGGAATA
>JARGFS010000182.1 GCA_029211095.1 bacterium
TGGTGATTTTGCTAATAAGATTGGGACCTATTCGGTGGCTGTCCTGGCCAAAGAGCATGACATCCCATTCTACGTCGCCGCGCCAACTTCGACTTTCGACCCGCAGATCAGAAATGGGGAAGAGATTGTCATTGAAGAGCGCTCCCCATCCGAGATCACCGAAGGTTTCGGAACCCGGACGGCCCCGGCGGAAGTAAAAGTCTATTCACCCGCCTTTGATATAACCCCAGCCCAATTTGTTACCACTTACATCACCGATACCGGCCTAAAGCCGGGCGGGCGAGCCAGTCGTTCCGGCTGAAACCGACCCGATCTGCAATATCGGATAGCGTTCTTTCCCGATTAGGGAACAGTTTAATCTTGTCCGCCAAGGTTCCGATAATTAGAATAAGAATGTACCTGTAAGATTATGTCGAAATCCAAAGCACAAAAAAAAGCGTTAGCCGCCCTCAACTTTGATCTTTTTCAGCTGGAAAATATTACGCCGATTGCTCCGGCCACAATTGATACCAAGATCAGGCAGCATCAGCAGCAGGTTCCGGTTTCAAGTCCGAAGCGAATTGAAGTCTCAAATTCAAGGCTTCCTTCGATTGCTGAGTTGCAGCAAATGTATAACCGGTTCAACTGGCAGTATTTTGGCGGTAAACTTCCAGCGGTGCATATCGAATACTCCAGCCGGATGCTCTGTGCCGGATCATGCAATCCGCGGGAGAAGTTGATCCGGATGGGGAAAAAGTACCATCAGATATTCCCGTCCGATATCGAAGATACCCTTAAGCATGAAATGATACATCTGATCCATTTCAATCATGATGCCAACTTCCGCCGCGAGGCGAGAAGGGTGGGGACCTCGGTGCGGGCCAGAAGTCACCCCAGCTTGAGACGGCCGCCAAAGTATCTTTATCATTGCAAGTCCTGTGGCGCTGAGTACCCGAGACAAAAGCGGCTTCGGATGGCCTCCTGCGGCAAGTGCTCGCGGGGACGAAAGTTTGATCTTCAGTTCAAACTTAGGTTAAAAAAGTCCTAATTGGTCCTTTTCACTTGATTTCTTCCCTCTCTTTGAACTTATTGACCGGACAGTTGCTGCCCGATACGACGGAAAGGGTGATAACAAGAAGTGATGAGATAAAGAGGAATTCCAAAATGTTGAAAATTAACAAAGAGGCTCCCAAATTTGAACTTGAAGCCTACCATGATGGTCGGGAAGTGGTTGTAAAACTGGATGATTACAAAGGGAAATGGGTCGTTCTGTTTTTCTATCCGCGCGACTTCACTTTTATCTGTCCGACTGAATTAGGGGATATGGCCAACAACTATGACAAGTTCAAAGAGATAGGGGCTGAAGTGCTGGCCTGCTCAGTCGACTCCGTCTTTGTACACAAAGCCTGGCACGATGACTCAGAGACGATCAAGGCGATTACCTTCCCAATGCTGGCCGACCCGACCGGAAATACCTGCCGGAACTACGGTGTGCTGATTGAGGAAGAAGGGGTCTCGCTTCGGTCGACCTTTATCATTGATCCGGACGGGGTAGTCAAGTCTTATGAAGTAAACGACAATGACATAGGCCGTTCAGCTGACGAACTGATCAGGAAACTCCAGGCGGCGATGTTTGTCCGTGAAAACGGCGGCGAAGTCTGTCCGGCCAATTGGCACCCGGGTGGCCAGACGCTCAAGCCGGGACTGGATCTGGTCGGCAAAATATAGCTTTTGGTGGTTTTTGACTGACAAATTCCGCATCGGAAGGAAGAAAGCAGTCCCGTGTGTCCCTTTCGGGGGAGAATACGTAAGCCAGTAAAATACAGTGAGTTACTGTCGTGCGTGCGGTCCTGCCAAGGGCCGACTGACCGGTTTTGCCCGATATGGCGAAAAAAAGCGATGGTTTCGGTTGACAAGGCCGTCAAACTGTGTAAATTACGAGACTTTTGTAGTATCGAACAATGCCAAATTGGGTCTGAAAGAAGATATGAAAACTTATATTCCTAAAGTTGACACTTCCAATCGCAAGTGGTTTGTGGTCGATCTGGATGGTGCCATCCTCGGTCGCAGTGCTGTCAAGGTAGCCAATACTTTGCGCGGAAAGAACAAGCCGATTTTTACTCCCCATTTAGATACGGGCGATCACATTATTGCAATCAACGCACGTGGTCTTAGAGTTACCGGCAGCAATAAGCCAAAGCAGCTGAAGTATTATCGCTACTCTGGTTATCCGGGTGGACTGAGGGAGACGACTTTCGAGCAGATGATGCTCAAAAGGCCCGAAGATGTATTTGTGAATGCGGTTCGTCGTATGCTTCCCAAGACTCGTTTGGGACGGAAAATAATCAAGAAGCTGCATGTATATCCGGATGGTAAGCATCCTCATGCGGCCCAGAAACCTGAAGAACTTAAACTGAATCGATAAAGATTTTCTATGGTAAACAATGTAATTGCAGCCACTGGAAGGCGAAAAGAGGCCTCGGCCAGAGTTGAGATCAAAGATGGTAACGGTGGATTTGTCGTTGGCGGCAAGTCTATTGAGGATTACCTGAAGCGTCAGACTCTGGTGAATCATGCCCAGGAGCCGTTGGTACGTTCGGAGTTGCTTGGCAACCTGACTATTACCGGCAGCTGTCGGGGTGGCGGTCTCTCCGGTCAGGCCGGAGCTCTTCGTTTGGCTGTCGCTCGTGCGCTGGTCGCTCGCAATCCGGAACTTCGTCCGCTCATGCGGCAGTTTGGATTGATGACTCGTGATGCGCGCGAAGTTGAACGAAAGAAATACGGTCAGCCTAAAGCGCGTAAACGTTTCCAGTATTCCAAGCGCTAAAAAGCCGGCAAATCCCCTTTGGGGAAATAAGCAATCTTGGCCGACCTGCTTCCGGGTCCCGAATCCGGGTGGAAGTGGGGTAGAAGCTAAGGTGAAGGTAAACCTTTTAATTTCAGGTATCTTATGCTCGATCCTAAAATCAAGGAATTGTTAGAGGCTGGGGTGCATTTTGGTCACCAGACTCGCCGCTGGAATCCTAAAATGAAGCCGTTTATTTTTGCGGCTCGTAACGGGATTTACATCATTGATCTTCAGAAAACGCTCAATGCGCTCAACCGGGCCAAAGAGAAAGTGCGCGAGGTCATCCAGCGTGGTCGCCCAATCCTTTTTGTCGGCACCAAAAAACAGGCTAAAGAAGTTATCATGGAGCAGGCCGGAAGAATCGATGGCTTCTATGTCACCGAGCGCTGGCTGGGCGGCATGTTGACCAACTTCAACACGATAAAAAACTCCATTAAGAAACTCAAAGATATTGAAAAAATGCAGGTTGACGGGACGCTTGAGAAGTTCACCAAAAAAGAACGTTTCAAGATTCTTGCCGATGCCAAAAAGCTCCGTCGCGTGCTGGGCGGTATCAAGGAGATGAACTACCTGCCCGGTTTGATGATTTTGGTGGATGCTCGCAAAGAGAAGATTGCGGTGGCCGAAGCTTCCAAGCTCGGGATTCCGATTGTGGCAATCATTGATACCAACGCTGATCCGGACCCGATCGATTTCCCGATTGCCGGAAATGACGACGCCATTAAGTCTATCCGTGTTCTCATGAAAGAACTGGTGGATGCCGGGGTGGAAGCCAAGCAGAATCTCACGCAGGAGATGATTGAAGAGAAAATAGAACAGGAACGGACCCACCAGGCCAAGACCTATACTACCGAAGAGCCGGTGAAAACAGATGTAGCAACTGCGGTAGCTACCGAAAACAAAAAGTCCGACCCGACCCAAAAACCAGAATAAGATAAGGTTATTACTAAGATGGAAATCACCGCCAAAATGGTAAAAGAGCTCCGCGACCAAACCGGAGCTGGCATGATGGACTGCAAAAAAGCATTGTCCGAAACCGAAGGTGACTTTGATAAAGCCGTGGATGCGCTTCGCGAAAAAGGCATTTCAAAGGCCGCTTCAAAAGAAGGAAGAGCAACCGCCGAAGGTCTCATTGCTACTTATGTTCACTACGGGGACAAACTGGCCAGCATGGTCGAGATCAACTGTGAGACAGATTTTGTAGCCCGTACGGATAACTTCAAGACTTTTGCTCGTGACCTGGCCATGCACGTTGCCGCCAGCAACCCGCGCTGTGTGGAACGGGAAGAGATAGATCAGGAATTTATAAACCACGAACGCGAGATATACAAGACACAGGCGCTCAACGAAGGCAAGCCGGAGAAGATTGTCGACAAGATCGTTGATGGTAAGATTGAAAAACTGTATTCTGAAGTCGTGCTCTTGGAGCAGCCGTTTGTCAAGGATAACGACATGACAATCGGCGAATACGTGAAAAAGACAATCGGAGCGATTGGCGAAAATATCCGCGTGAAACGATTCTCTCGTTTCCAATTAGGCGAGTAATATGGAAAGTGACAGTAATTCTGACAAACCCCGTAGGATTCTCCTGAAAATCTCCGGCGAAGCTCTCATGGGCAAGGGTGAATTTGGAATTGACCCCGAAGCCCTTGACCGTATTTGCAACGAAATCAAAGAGATTAAGAAAATCCCCACCGAAATCGGCATCGTTGTCGGCGGTGGGAATATTTTTAGAGGCGTAAACCTGGTTGGCCGGGGAATGGATCGGGTGGTCGGTGACAACATGGGGATGCTGGCTACTGTCATGAATGCGCTGGCCATGATGGATACGCTTGAAAAGATGGGGATATATACTCGCGTTATGTCAGCTTTGGAACTCGAAGCATTCGCCGAAAAGTATATCCGCCGTCGAGCCGTGCGACATATG
>JARGFS010000183.1 GCA_029211095.1 bacterium
CGCTGGCAGGCTCGTGAACAGGGAAAGGCGGACGAAGAAGAATGGCTGCAGTTCCTGCAGATGCTCCAGAAACAACGCCCCAAGAGACCTATAAACGGCGTGCTGGCTCTCTGCTCCATTGAGCGAGTACTCGGCGATCCGGCCGAAGCCAAAGAGTGGGCCCAGAAAATGCGGCGACAGATCAATGAGATCATGGAAAACCTCCAGACCCATGTCCCGGTCTACCTCATCTTCAATAAATGCGACCTGATCCATGGCTTTGTAGAGTACTTCCAGGACCTCAACCAGGAAGAGCGAAAGCAGATATGGGGGTTCACTCGCCCTTATAAGCCGCAAAAGAAAAAATCCGGCGACGGCCTTGAATCAGATCGGGATACTATCCTGGCTGATTACGACCGCGAGTTCAGTAATTTCGTGGAGACGCTGGAGACTCGGAGACTGCACCGCCTGGTCGACCCCCAGCTCTTCTCATCGGAACGGGCTGCGCTCTGCATCTTCCCCAGTGAGTTTAGAGAACTGCGGGAACCCATGCGGGAGTTCATCTCCAATGTCTTCTATGAAAACCCGTACGGGCATAACCCGGTCCTGCGGGGCATCTACTTCACCAGCGCCACCCAGATGGAAGGTAACCCGATCGTTCAGCTGATGAAACAGGTTGGCGGTGAATATGATATCCCGGTGGATGCACTTCCGTTTAAGTCCAAACAGACGGTAGATACCTATTTCCTGCATGACCTCGTTCAGGATATCATCTTCAAAGATTCCAACCTCGGCGGCCGATTCAAGAGTTCACTGTTTGATCGCACTCGTATCATCCTTGCGGCGGCACTCGGGGTAGCAACCATTCTTATGGGAATATGGATGGGAACCTCGTATGCGGTAAACTCATCAAAGAATGCACACCTCTACACGGTCGCAGATTCAGTATCCACCCTGACAATGGGCAGTGATGCTGTCGCCAGCCTGGACCGCTTGGACGCCCTTCGCATCGGCCTCGAAGATTACCAGTCAAGCTCCATCTTTGGCGTCTTCTATTGGGCTTTCGGGCGTCATAAAGAGAGTGATCTAGCCAAGGCCGGCAATTGGCGGCTGGGAAGCTCCGCCGAGGACCTCTTCATTGTCAGGGCCTGGGAAGATGCTGAAAGCATCCTCCGAAGCAGATCCGAAGCCAGGCAGAACCTGGAGCGGTTTATTGCCAGTTACAGGACCTATATCTTCCTGTCAAATGCGGAAGGACATGAGTTGGTTGACCCTTCTGTTATCGCCACCCACGTAATGAATAACCAGTTCAACAATTTGAGTCGGCGCGAAGACAAGCATCTTTATGAAGAGAAATTCAACGCTCTGTTGGAATATTATCACAAGTTCGATAGTACCCAGACCAAAGTATTTGAGCCAGACCCGCGTCGCATTGAAAACGCCAAACGATCTATCTCGGATGCTTGGGAATGGGAGCAACTGACAGCCGATATCATTGATCGAATTAGTACCGACGAACAAGACTTTTCTGCCGAAGAATTTTCAGACGCCTTCAAGTCTTCCTACAGCGTCCCGTATGAGTACACTTACACCGGCTTTGATCAGCTAATCGGTGCCGAACTGGACTTGGAATTTGAACGAATTCGCAAAGATGAGCTTCTCAAGCAGATTCTTGGTGACCAGATTGCAAGCCGGTCGACCAATCCTCTGATTGAAGAATATGAAAAGACCTGTATCGAGCAATGGACGGAGTTCTTCGCCTCAATATCGGTGCAGTCTGGCAAAAACAATCTGGAAGATATCTCGGATCGCAAATCACCTCTGGAGGCTTTGCTCCTTTCCGCCGCCGACTACACCCAGTTCCGGTCGGCTAAGCTGCGAGATGCTTTCACATCTCTGCATCACTTCACTGATCGTATTCCACCCGGAGGACTACTGGACTCTGCCCTCACCGGCGGAACTAAAGATGTTCCGGCGAAAGAAGGTCTCAAGGATTACATGGCCGCGGTTACTGCGGCTGCCGACGCTGCCATTGATGTTGGAGCCAACTCTGACAAGTGCGCTTCCGCTTACAATGGTGCCGCTGCCAAGATTTCTGATCAGGAAAAGTTTGACTTCGAATTCACCCGTTCAGACTTCTCCCGGGCCCTCACGGATTTCCTTCGCGAGCCGTTCAAAATGGCGAAAAGCCTGGCCAGAGGGCGAGTACAGGCCTGCCTCAATGCTAAGTGGAATGATGAAGTGTACGACCGCTTTCAAGAGGACTATGCAAAGTCTTACCCCTTCTCCAAAAGCGGACAGGACAAATCTTACAGCGCTCTTGAGGAGTTCTTCAATTACGAAGGTTATTTCAAGACCTTTGTAAAAGAACAGGCGACACCAGCCAGAAGAGTCGGATCGTTTGGCAACCGTTACAATACCGCCGTTGAGAACGCTAAGACTATCTGGGACAACCTAAGCGGCAACACCAGCCTTGATATTCGTTTCTATCCCGGTATGGAGCAGGATAATAAGCTTGAAGAAATCAAGATATTCAGAGATGATAGCCTGGTGTTCACATACGAGAATGGCCCCGAAGACATACTACAATTGGACCTTCCCTGGGACGCCGACCGCTTGGAGGTTCACTTGAGAACCACCGATGGACGAATGGGAATCACCACCTTTGAAGGAGAGTGGGCCCCCTTCCGCCTGCTCGATATGGCCTCAGTTGCCAACAACAAAGGAAAACTAAAGATCCGCGATGCGGAAGCCACCCTGGCGATAGACGTTCAATCGTCGGGCGGCGGTGCAAAACTGTATAAAGTGCTCAGAGATTTCAAACTGCCATCTACGGTTGAAAGATAAAATAAAGGACTTTAGCTTGTACCTCGGATATTACGGTAAACTTCCACAATTTGGTGATTTCATACGCTCCGAAGGGGACACCGTCTCATCGGAAAAGTATCAACAATGGCTTGATGTCTCATTCTCAAGAATCATGAGTGCCTTTGGGGACAATAGCTCCGCCGGATTCGATTCTCTGACCCCACTGCACATGGTCATCAAACTGCCGGAGGCCCCCACAGCCGTGGCCGCTGTCTGTATCCCATCGCGCGACAAGGCTGGCCGAAGGTCACCCTTTACAATTTATACTGAAATCCCCCTTGAAGACTTTGACAACAACCTGGCTCACCTTCCGGCCACATACAACATGTTTTTTAACATCGCCAACAAGTGCATCCAGGAGGCCGAAAGTTGTTTCCGATTTGATTGCCAACAGGACACACTCTGGACACTGCAGCAGGGACTCCGAGTCGATCTTGCGGAAACAAAGTCGAGGTTTGCAAGTTATACCGCCGGTACCACTGTGGGGCAGTTCATTGAGTCCTACGGAGATCAGTTCAATGAGAATAGCAAACTGGTTGAAAACACCGTATTCGCCCTTTATTCAGCCAAAGTGAGCAACTCCAACCAGTTCCATGCTCTTTTCCGGTTCCCCCTCTCCGAGGATTCCGAGAAAAGCGCTCTGGAGTCGGCCTTCTGGATTCATCTGGCCGAAGCTGTCATGCACAAGCCGCTCGGCTGTCAGGCTATTATGTGGCAGAAAAGTCGGTTGGACCTCATCTTTGATGTCCCTCATGAGCGGATGCTCCCCCTGGGATGGGTCGATGACCTGGAAGATGATAATATTTGGGAATTCAAGTTGATGGATTTCGGCTCGGCGCCTCCGGAAGAAGTACCGGCTGACAAAATTGATAATTTGGCTGATCTGGAAGATGTACCAATGGCGGAACTAATTAGTAAGGCCGGGACGGCCTGATGTTAGGGGTAGGATAAAGATAAAATGTCAAACGAATACAGTACCCTCGGCTCAGACCCTGTTTCTGAGAGCAACCCGATTGGCGAAGATGTTCGCTATGAGGCTGATTTTGAATGGCTCGAAGAAGAGATTGGGAAACTAAGTAAGCCTGTCCTGAAACAACCGGATGACTCCGACAGCGGCTCCTCCGGAGCGCGCTTTGTCTATCTCCCGGTCGACTGGAATGAAGTTGTCACGGTGGGCAATCGGGTTCTCCGCGAACAGAGCAAAGATATCAGGGTGGCTGTGTGGTATGCAATGGGGCTGTCAGAATCAAGAGGTTTTGCCGGGGCCGCGGAAGGCCTCGCAGTCTGTACCCAAATCATGCAGAGCTACTGGGACTCATTCTACCCCCAAAGAGATGCGATAAGAACCGCCTCAATCAGACAACTGTTTGACTACCTGAATGAGCGCCTGAAAGGGAAAGAACCGGCTACCCCCTTCTCACTCACCGGGGATGATATCCCACATCTTGAAGCTGCCAATAAGTTTACCGAAGATATTGACAATATTCTCAAGGAAAAGATGCCTGATACTCCCCCGATGGTGGGAGTGCTCCAGTCACAGCTTGAAAACAAAGCCGGTGATCTGAAAAAGAACGCCGCCCCACCTCCACCACCACCTGCTCCCCCGACTCAAGAACCGGAAACAGCCCCCCCGGCCACAGACACTCCACCACCGGCCGCGCCATCACCCGCACCGGCCGCCCCGGTTCCGGCTGTTCAGTCAGCCCCAAAAGATTACGACTTTGCTAAACCGGGTGACCGTTTCAAATATTTTTCAGACCTGCACGTGGCCGCACGAACTTTCCATGAGTATGGTCTCACCAAAATCCCAATGGACCCGGTGGCCTACCGCTGGATTCGGATGGTCTACTGGTCCCCGGTGGAGTACACCCAGGATGTAACCATGGTTCCCATTGCC